>NZ_LZMI01000110.1:0-34634 GCF_001665475.1 Gordonia sp. 852002-51296_SCH5728562-b
TGTGCGCCGAGAAGCTCGTCGGTGTCGGCGTTGGTGAGGAGCTTGACGAAGCCCGCGGTCTCGCCCATGCCGCGCGCCTTGCCGTTCGCGCTGAAAGGGAACGTGGTGGCCTTGACGTTGAAACCGGCGTCCTTGGCCTGCTGCTCGGTCAGTCCGAACGAGGCGACCTGCGGCTGGCAGAACGTCGCGCGCGGCATGAACCGGTAGTCGCCGAGCGTCATGGTCTCGGCGCCCGCGATGGTCTCCGCTGCGACGACGCCCTGCGCCTCGGCGACGTGTGCGAGCTGGAGCTTCGCGGTGACGTCGCCGATCGCGTAGATGCCGTCGACGTTGGTGCGCATGAAGTCGTCGATTGCGATGGCGCCGCGTTCGGTGAGCTCGACGCCGGTGTTCTCGAGTCCGAAGCCCTCGACGCGGGGAGCGAAGCCGACCGACATGAGCACGCGGTCGACGGTGACCTCTCCGTCGTTGCCCTTGGCGTCCTTGTAGGTAACGGTGACGTCGTTGCCGTTGTCGGTGACGGTCTGGACTCCGGTGGAGGTCAGGACCTTCACGCCGAGCTTCTTGTACTGCTTGGCGATCTCCTTGGAGACGTCGATGTCTTCGTTGGGGAGCACGCGGTCGAGGAACTCGATGATCGTCACGTCGACGCCGTAGTTGGCGAGCACGTAGCCGAACTCCATGCCGATCGCGCCCGCGCCGACGATGACGATGGAGCCGGGCAGATCGCGGGTGAGGATCTGGGTCTCGTAGGTGACGACGTTGTCGGAGAGCTCGACGCCCGGCAGGAGTTTGACCACCGAGCCGGTGTCGATGATGACGTTGTCGAAGGTGATCTCGCGGTCGCCGACCTTGATGGTCTTGGCATCGACGAAGGTGCCGTACCCCTCGATCTCGGTGATCTTGTTCTTCTTGTTCAGGTAGTGCACGCCCTTGGCGCTCGCGTCGGCGACGCTACGACTGCGGTCGAATGCCGAGCCGTAGTCGAAGGTCACATCCCCGGATATCCCGAACGTCTTCGACTCATGGTTGAAGATGTGGGCGAGCTCGGCGTTGCGCAGCAACGCCTTGGACGGAATACATCCAACGTTCAGACAGACACCGCCCCAATACTTCTCTTCGATGATGGCGGTGTTCATGCCCAACTGGGCGGACCGGATCGCGGCCACGTACCCACCTGGACCTGCTCCCAGGACAACTGTTTCAAAGTGATCAGCCACGACTGCCAGCCTACGACTAGGGCCAACCTGCGCGCAGAACGTCCCCCGGACTGGTCCGAATCGACCGTTACCGCGAATCGGCCACCGCGTCGTTCAATCACTGATTGAATCGCCGCATGAGCGTGTCCACATCTCCCACCCGCGAGCAATTGCTGCGGACAGCCGAGCGCCTCTTCCTCACCGAGGGCTACGACGCCGTCTCCGTGCGCGCCATCTGCGCGGGCGCGGGAGCCAATCCGGCGGCCGTGCACTACCACTTCGGATCGAAGGATCAGCTCGCGACGGCACTGCTCGAGGCGCGCCTCGCGTCACTCTGGGCGGCGTCCCTCTGCTCCGTCGATGTCTCACGCGACTCCGTCGCCGCGCTGGTCGACGTCGTGCTCACCCCGTTCGTCGAGATCCAGCACGACCCCGCCGGACATCTGCATCTGCAACTCCTGGCCCGCTTCGTCCACGCGCGTCCCGAGGCTCCCTGGCACGGCGCCTGGTTCGATCTCGACCGGTGGGCCGACATGCTGGTCGCGATGGTCGGCAACCTCGGCCACGACCAGGCTCGACGACGCTGGGCACTCGCCTTCGAGCTGATCCTGTCGCGCTTCTCCGCCGACCGTCCGCTGTCCGACGACGCAGTGGCGTCGCTCAGCGAGTTCGTCACAGCCGGACTCGGTCAACCTGCGGCCACGAGCAACACGGCCGGTACCGAGGACAACCCGTGAACGGCTCGTCGTCGACCCCCGATCCCTTCGCACCGGCACGGTTGGGTCCGCTGACGCTGCGCAACCGCCTCATCAAATGTGCGACGTTCGAGGGTGCGACCCCCGACGCACTCGTCACCGACGATCTCGTCGAGTTCCACCGCGAGGTGGCGGCGGGCGGCGTCGCCATGAGCACGGTTGCGTACTGCGCGGTCGGCCCCGAGGGGCGGACCGATCGACATCAGATCTGGATGCGTCCCGAGGCGGCATCGGGGTTGCGCAGGCTCACCGACGCCATCCACGCCGAAGGTGCCCTTGCCGCTGCCCAGCTCGGCCACGCGGGGCCGGTCGCGAACTCGGCGTCGAATCGCGCGAAAGCCCTTGGTCCGTCGCGCATTCCGGCGCCGATGGGAATGTCGGTGACACGAAAGATCTCGGCTGACCGCATCGCGGATCTCCGCACATCGTTTCGACGGGCGGCGCGCATCGCGGTCGATTCGGGTTTCGACGGACTCGAAATCCATTGCGGCCACAACTATCTCATCAGTTGTTTTCTCTCACCCCTGCTCAACCATCGACGCGACGGATACGGCGGCACACTGGTCAATCGTGCGCGGCTCGCGCGTGAAGTGGTCGAGTCGGTGCGCGACGAGGTCGGCGATTCGGCTGCCGTCTGGGTGAAGCTGAATATGTACGACGGCGTCGGCGGCGTCGGGAGGTGGCGCGGATTCGACGTCGACGAGGCGTGCGAGGTCGCGCGACTTCTGGAATCGGACGGCCACCTCGACGCGATCGAGCCGACGGCAGGCAGCTCACTGCTGAACCCGATGTACCTCTTCCACGGCGACGCACCGCGTGAGGCTTTCGCCGACGCCTTCCACGGCGCGATGCGGTGGGGGCTGAAGGCGGCGGGCCCCTTCTTCCTCAAGCACTACGACTATCACCCCGGCTACCTGATGCCGCTGGCCCGCAGGCTGCGTGAGAGCGTCGACCTGCCGATCATCCTGCTCGGCGGCATCACCGACCGCGCAACGATGGACACTGCGCTGGGTGAGGGTTTCGACTTTCTCGCGATGGGCCGCGCACTGCTGCGCGAACCCGACCTACCGCTGCGGATCGCCGACGACCCCGCCGTGCGCTCGCAGTGCACGCACTGCAACCTGTGCATGCCGACGATCTACTCGCGCACGAGGTGTCCGCTGCGCGAGTAGGCGCGCCCGCCGCTGGTAATCCCGCCGGTCGAGCGCCCACCGCTGGTCGAGCCCCAACCCGCTGGTCGAGCACCACCCGCTGGTCGAGCGCCCCTCCGCTGGTCGAGCTTGTCGAGACCACCGCCGGTCGAGCATCACCCGCTGGTCGAGCCCCAACCCGCTGGTCGAGCTTGTCGAGACCACCGCCGGTCGAGCATCATCCCGCTGGTCGAGCTTGTCGAGACCACCGCCGGTCGAGCATCACCCGCTGGTCGAGCTTGTCGAGACCACCCCTCAGCCCCGCAGGTGCTCGGCGAGGTAGCGGCCCGTGATCGACACCGAATCCGTCGCCACCTCGCCGGGTGTGCCGACCGCGACGATCCGACCGCCCGCCTCCCCACCGCCCGGCCCCATGTCGATGACGTAGTCGGCGTTGGCGATCACGTCGAGGTCGTGCTCGATGACGATGACCGTCCCGCCGCGTTCGGTCAGTCGGGTCAGCACCTGCAGCAGTGTGCGCACGTCCAGCGGGTGCAGCCCGACGCTCGGCTCATCGAGGACGAACACCGTGTCGGACTGGTCGCGGTGCAACTGATTCACCAGTTTCAGACGCTGCGCCTCGCCGCCGGACAGTGCCGGGGTTGATTCGCCGAGTGTGAGGTACCCGAGTCCCAGTTCGTCAAGAGCCTTGAGCCGCTTGGTCACTCGCGCCAGACCCGACACTGCCCGCACGGCGTCGCGGATCGTGTAGCCGAGCAACTCCGGAAGCGACACCCCGTCGCGGGTGAACTCCCTCGCACGCGGCGCGAACCTGCTCCCCTTGCATTCGGGGCACACGATGTCGATGTCGGGCAGGAACTGTACGTCGAGTGAAACCTCGCCCGTCCCCTCACATCTCGGACACGAAAGCGATCCGGTGTTGTAGGAGAAGTCCGAGGCGGTCAGACCCGCAGCCCGTGCAGCTTCGGTGTCGGCGTAGGCCCGACGGAGATCGTCCATCACGCCGGAATAGGTTGCGACGGTTGACCGTACGTTGATACCGATCGGCGTCGCGTCGACCACCTGGGGGTGAAATCTCTTGCCCGAGGGCAGTTCCGGCACATCGAGTTCGACGACATGCCGCGGGAGCCGCGCCGGAGGTTCGGTCGACAACGCCGCCAACGCCGGTACAAACGACTCGAGCACCATCGTGGTCTTGCCCGAACCCGACACCCCGGTGACGGCAACGAGCCGGCCGCGCGGGATGTCGACGACCAGTGGTTCGACGGTGTGGATCGCCGACGTCTCGAGATGAAAGGAGCCAGGTGCGAACACCTCGTCGCGCGGACTCTGCGCGCGAACCACCACATCCTCTGCGCCGGTGAGGAATCCGGCCAGGCGTGAATCCGGGTCGCCGGACACCGCTGACACCGTCCCCTGTGCAATGACCCTGCCACCGTCGCTTCCCGATCCGGGTCCGATCTCGACGAGCCATTCCGCCTGACGCAGAATCTGCACGTCATGGTCGACGAAGACCACCGAATTGCCATCGGCGAGAAGGTCGTTCATCACACCGAGCAGCCCTTCGATGTTCGCTGGATGCAGACCAATCGACGGCTCGTCGAGCACGTAGAGCACGCCGGTGGTCCGATTACGCACCGCCCGCGCGAGCTGTACGCGTTGCCGCTCGCCCGTCGACAGCGTGGCGCCCGCGCGATCGAGTGTGAGGTAGCCGAGTCCCAATTCGACAAGTCGTCGCGCCATATCGAACAGTGTGTCGACGAGTCCCTGTGCCATTTCCCGCATCTCGGGCGGCAGCGTCGTCGGAACCCCTGGCGCCCAGGCGAGTACGTCGTCGAGCGAGAGGGCGGTGATATCCGCCAGATTGTCGTCGCCGATCCGTGGTGCCCGCGCCGCGTCGCTCAATCGTGTGCCGTCACACGTGAGACACGTTCCGACAGTGAGGAATCGGCTCACCCGAGCGAGCCGCTTCTCGTTGTCGGCACGCTTGAGCTCTTCGGTGACCGTGAGTCGGGCGTTGCGGAAGGTGAAGTCGAGATCGTGCACACCCTTCTTCGACGTGACGGTGATGTGCTTCTTCTCCTCCGGCCCGTCGAGCACGATCTCGCGTTCGTCGTCGGTGAGGTCGCGCCAGGGCACGTCGGTGCGCACCCCGAACTCGCGGGCGATGGCAGGCTGCACGTTGAACCCGAACATGTTCCACGGCACCACCGCGCCCTCGTCGAGGGTCTTGTCGGGGTCGGGGACGAGCGCGTCGTCGTCGACGGTCCGTACGACGCCGGTCCCCGCACACGTCGGGCACGCGCCGCGCGAGTTGAAGGCGAGATCCTCGGCGCCGGGAGCGTCGACCTGCGCGCCGCAGACCGGGCAGAAGAACGGCCGTTCGGCCGCGACGTCGATCGTCGGCGGCACGTAGTGACCGTTGGGACATCTGTGCGACGCCAGGCGCGAGAACATCAGCCGCAGCACGTTGAGCAACTCACTCGACGTACCGAACGTCGAGCGCACTCCCGGTGGCGCAGGTCGCTGTCGCAGCGCAAGCGCTGCCGGTACGTGTTCGACCGAGTCGACATTCGCGCGCGCCGCCTGTGCCATGCGGCGTCGGGTGTAGGTCGACAGCGCCTCGATGTAGCGCCGCGACCCCTCTGCGTACAGCACCCCGAGTGCCAGCGACGACTTACCCGACCCGGACACTCCCGCGATCCCCACCAGCGCGCGCAGCGGGATGTCGACGTCGAGGTCGGCCAGATTGTTCACCCGAGCCCCGCGCACGGAGATCTGATCGGGCTCTGCACTGCGGCGCATTGGGGCGGACACATGCTCGACGGAACGGCTCACCCTCTCGAGCCTATCCACGCCCGACCGTATCGACACGCTGCCGACACCGGCGACCAGCAGCGCGCCGACCCCACTGCGTGGGCGCGCTATTTTGGCCAGTAGGTCGGTGAGCGGACGATCGACCACGCCAGACGTCCACGACGAGAGGTTGCGCACCGATGACATCCGAGAGCACCGACCCATACCTGTGGCTCGAGGAGGTCACCTCAGACTCCGCCCTCGACTGGGTGCGCGAGCACAACGCCCCGACCGTCGACCGGCTGACCGCGTCGAAGCGATTCGCCGAGATCGAGGAGCAGACCCTCGAAGCGCTGGACACCGACGATCGCATTCCCTATGTTCGACGCCGCGGCGACTACCTCTACAACTTCTGGCGCGACGCCACCAACACGCGCGGCCTGTGGCGCCGCACCACGCTCGACTCCTACGTCACCGACGATCCCGAGTGGGACGTGTTGATCGACGTCGACGAACTCGCCAAGTCCGAGGACGAGAACTGGGTGTGGAAGGGCGCTACGGCGCTGCGCCCCGACTATCGGCGCGTGCTGATCTCGCTGTCACGCGGCGGTGCCGACGCCGCGGTGGTGCGCGAATTCGACCTCACCACACGCACCTGGGTCACCGACGGATTCACGCTCCCCGAGAACAAGTCGACGGTGAGTTGGATCGACGAGGACAACGTCTACGTCGGCACCGACTTCGGTACCGCACCCGACGGGCACAGCTCGCTAACCGAATCGGGATACCCGCGCATCGCGAAACGCTGGACGCGCGGTACTCCGCTCGACGACGCCGTCACCGTCTTCACCGGCGAACCGTCGGACATCTCGATCCGAGCCGTCTACGACGACACCCCCGGGTTCGAACGTCATTTTGTTTCTCGCGCAACGGATTTCTTCAACTCTCTGCTCTTCGAAAACCGCGACGGCGAGCTCGCCCTCATCGACGTCCCCACCGACGCGTATGCGGGCGTACGACGCGACTGGCTGCTGGTCATGACGCGCTCGGAGTGGTCGCCGTCGGGTCCCGACGGTCCCACGTACGCGCCCGGCACGCTCCTCACGTTCGACTATCCGGCCTACCTCGACGGAAACCGCGACGCCACAGTCCTGTTCGAACCGGACGGCCACACCAGCCTCGTCGACTTCACGTTCACCAAGAACTACCTGATCATCACGACGCTGCACGACGTGCACACGTCGATCACGGTGCTGACCGTTGGCGACTGGTCACCCGTCGAGATAGCCGGATTGCCGGTCCTGGCAACGATTTCCGTGCTCGACACCGATCCCGATCACAGCGACGAAGTGTTCTGGTCGGCCACGTCGTTCACCGAACCGCCCAGCCTGCTGCACGGCACGATCGGCTCCGACGACGCCACCGTGATCAAGCACAGCCCCGAGTTCTTCGACGCCTCATCGGTGACCACCGAGCAGTACTTCGCCACCTCCGACGATGGCACGCTCATCCCCTACTTCGTCGTCCGACGTACCGACGTCACACACGGACCGACATTGCTCTACGGGTACGGCGGCTTCGAAAATGCGCTCACCCCAGGCTATTTAACAGTTGCCGGGAGGGCATGGATCGAACGCGGCGGCATCTATGTGATCGCCAACATCCGTGGTGGCGGCGAGTACGGCCCCGCATGGCACACCGTGGCGCAGAAGGCGGGACGCCATCTGGTCTACGAGGACTTCTCCAGCGTTGCGAAGGATCTGGTCATTCGACGCTTCACGACTCCGGAACAGCTTGGTGCACAGGGCGGTTCGAATGGCGGACTGCTGATGGGCGTCATGCTCACCCGCTATCCCGAGCTCTTCGGTGCACTCGTCTGCCAGGTGCCGCTGATCGACATGTACCGCTATCACCTGCTACTCGCGGGAGCGTCGTGGGTGGCCGAGTACGGCAATCCGGAAGACCCCGACGAGTGGGCGTTCATGCAGCCGTTCTCGCCATATCAGAACATCCGACGCGACGTCGACTACCCGCCGATCCTTGTGACGACCTCGACCCGCGACGACCGCGTACACCCCGGTCACGCACGCAAACTTGTTGCGCGGCTTGAAGAAAACGGACACACCGTCGACTACTACGAGAACATCGAGGGCGGCCACGGCGGCGCCGCCGACAACAAGCAGGCGGCATACAAGTCGGCGCTTGCCTACGAGTTCCTCTGGGAGACACTAGGTAAGACCGACGAGCAGGGTGAGACCGAAAAGCAAGGCGGGGACGACGGCTCGTAGGCACAGCGCTCAGCGCGTCACGGATGCTGTCCACGCGCATTCCACCCACGCCATCGACGGACCGCGGCGACGGGGTCCCACGCCTCGCCCCGACCGCGCGTGATCGGATACCACGCCAACCCGACCAGCGCGGCGCTCAGATGGCCGATGTTGGTGAAACTGAGATCGGTGATCACCGGAACGCCGTAGTAGATGAACACTCCCGCGAGGTAGATCCACCGCCACGGTCTAGCGATCCGATATGTGAGTACTCCGACCACCCCGGCGAAGAAGTAGCTGACGCCGACATCCTGCACATGGATCATGTCGGCGCTGCGGACGCCCTCGCGGATGGCGAGCCCGAGCACACCCTGACTGACAAAGGTCGCCAAGATGTGCGCCGACGCACCGACGAGTAGCCAGCGCCACGACCCCAGCCACCGCTCGGCCGGCACGTGGAAGATGCAGAACGCCACCGCCCACGGCAGCCAGAACGCGCCGTCGATCCAGAACAGGCTCGTCCACAGGACGTGGATGGGATCGTGCGTCAGGTGTTCGAGGTTGGTCGACCGGGCGCCGAGTACGCGGTCGAGGTCGGCGGGGCTCATCAGGTGCTGTGCGATGGTCGTCGCCAACAGCACCGCAAGCCAGAGGAAGGTCAGGGGTGCGCTGCGCAGGCAGGACACGACGTGGGTTGCCACACGTCGTGGTAGCCCGCCTGTCCTCACATCACCGGTTGCCTGCGTCATCGTGGTCAAGTGTGACGCACCGACGGCTACCGCGCCCGCGATCGACGCCTGCCGGTCATCCTCCGAGGAGACTCACAGCTCCGACAGCCACTCGACGACCAGGCGAGGTGCGGTCGAGTCGCGCGCCCAACGATTGTGTCCGAGAGGTGCCGCGATGTGCCGATGATCGACGGCGCCGTGCGTGAACTTCGCGGTCAACGCGCCCATGACGGGTGGCGGTGCGTCGGAGTCGGCACCGATCGTCACCGCTAACACCGGGATGTCGATCTCGCCGAAAGCGGCCTCGTAATCGATGTCGGCACCGCGGGGACTGAATCGGCCGTGCCTGTTCAGGTACGTCCAATCGCGGATGAGCACGCGGGACTGCCTGCCGTAGCCCTCGACGACCGGCGGCCGGCCAGAAGCCGACGGCGTGCGAGATGCGGTACATCGCCAGTGGCCCCAGTGAGGCCCGCAGACCCGAGCCGCCGCGGTAGAGCTTGTGGAACGGCACACCGGAGGCAATCAGGATGAGTCCACTCAGTCGGTGACTGCCGTCGGTGCCGAGCTGTCGGCCGCCTTCGGCAGCGCGGTGAGCCTGCCGCGCGGCATACAGCGACACGATGTGCCCGCCCATCGAGTGCCCGGCGAGGTACAGCGGGCCGTCGGGGACGTGTCGTCGGGCAACGGCGATGGCCGACGGCACGTCGTCGACAACCATCTCCTGCTGGCCGAACACGCTGGCGCGCGACGGGCGTGGCCTGCTTGCGCCCTGCCCCCGCAGGTCGGCGCACGCGACCGACACCCCGGCGGCGGAACAGCGGGTGGCGAACAGGTCGAAGTAGCTTGCCGGGGTTCCCAATCCGGGGAACAGGACAACCAGCGGCCCGGCAGAGTCTGCCTCCGCGCGGAAGATCCGCACCGGTGTATGGGTGCCGTCAGCCAACACCATGTCGTCGACGACATCTGGCGCACGCTGCGGAACGGAGAAGTCGACGGCGTTCGCGGTCATCGGGCCATCTCTCCCGGCCGCAGGCGCGCAGTCATCGCCGTCCGCCGAAGGCGCGCAGTCATCGCCGTCCGCCGAAGGCGAGCCGGATGATGATTCCGAACACCAGGATGCCCGCGCCCACGAGCATCGAGATCACGCCGGTCCATTGCAGTTCGTGCGAGATGGTGTCGATGACGACGTCGGCAACTGGTTTGGCGTTGTTCTCTGACGACGCGATGTCGTTCTTCAGGTAGGTCCCGTAGAGATTCGCGCCCGCCCAGCACACCACACCCGCGATGACCGTCGCGATGCCCAGCCACGCGATCACGGTCCCGCGTCGCCTCGCCACAAGCAGCGCGATGACCGCAGCGATGATCCCCACGATCACCGACACCTTGGCGATCGTCGTGATCTGCTCCCCGGCTCGGTGATACGCGCCCGCGTGCAGGCCGGTGTCGCCGCTGGAGACGGGAATCGTGATCGGTCCGGAGACGCTGACACCGACACGCGCGTTCTCGAGCACGCGGTTGACCATCGACGTGATGTCGAGTTGCATCGGCGCGTTGGGATCCGATGCTTCGTCGAACAACCACTGATGTTGCTGCGTGGCGACGTCGGCGAAGTCGGCGGGGAACTGCGAACTGTTGGTATAAGCGTTGGCGAGTGGCCGCACCACTGCGTCGGCCCCCGAGATCGACGTCCGCGAGGCGATCTGCTCGGTGATCTCGCCCGCCAGGTAGTCCTTGACCGCCTGGTCGTGGCCGACCGGCTCGATCAGTGAGCTGAAGCCGGCGTCGTCGACGATTCGTTCGCTGATCCACACAGCGGGTACCGCAAGGATGATGGCCACGACCGCGACGATCGTCGCCAGACCGCTGAGGAAGGTTCGCACGGCTATGACGCTACCGCTCGAAGCTGACCTCTCGATGAGTGTTCCGTGGCCGTCACTCCCCGACCAGATCGCGGGCACGCCCGACGATCAGCGGATCCGGCCGGCCGACGATCTCTTCGTCTTTGCCCTCGTAGTCGAACAGTGACAGCACGTAGCGCATCGCATTGATGCGGGCACGCTTCTTGTCGTTGCTCTTCACGACGATCCACGGCGCATGGTCGGTGTCGGTGCGCTCGAACATGTTCTCCTTGGCCGCGGTGTATGCGTCCCACTTGTCCAGGGAGGCGAGATCCATCGGCGAGAGCTTCCACTGCCGCACGGGGTCGATCTGCCTGATCGCGAACCGGGTGCGCTGCTCGAGCGGCGTGACGGAGAACCAGAACTTCACCAGGCTGATGCCGTCGTCGACGAGCATCTTCTCGAACCCGGGGGCCTGTCGCATGAACTCGTCGTACTGCTCGTCTGTGCAGAATCCCATGACCCGCTCGACGCCGGCCCGGTTGTACCAGGACCGGTCGAAGAAGATGATCTCGCCGCCCGCGGGCAGGTGCTGCACGTACCGCTGGAAGTACCACTGTGTCGACTCGCGCTCGCTGGGCTTCTCCAGTGCGACGGTGTGCGCGCCGCGCGGGTTGAGGTGCTCGTTGAATCGTTTGATGGTGCCACCCTTGCCCGCAGCGTCGCGGCCCTCGAAGAGCCACAGGTGACGCTGGCCGGTCTGCTTGGACCACTTCTGCATCTTCAACAGTTCGATCTGCAGGCGACGCTTCGTGATCTCGTACTCACGGCGGCTCATGCGTTCGTCGTACGGATAGTCCTCGCGCCAGGTGTCGACGACGTTGCGCTCGGGAAGCGTGAGGAGGATCGGGTCGTCGTCATCATCGTCGTTCACCGTGAACTGCGTGGTGTCCTTGAGATCGACAAGCTGTTGAAGGGCTTCACGTCCGTTCAACTTGCTGAAATCGGGGCCGACGGCTTCGAGATCGTGTAACTCGGTCACTACCCAACGATATGCGTATCCGGCAAACGCTGCGTGGCAATGAGGTGAACTCGGCGTCGGCCAGAACGTGGGGTGGCTCCCAAAAAGCCGACTGCCGACGCTCCCTCGGGACGTCGGCAGTCGGCCGTGTGCGTGAAGTTCAGTAACGCGTGTTCAGTCGAGGCACACGCTTCAGTTGCGCAGGCTGATCGATCCCGAACGCAGGCATGCCTTGCCGCTGCCCGAATCAGCTGCCGCCGCGAACCCACCGGTGCACGAGACACCCTGCTGCGTCGCGACCGCCTGGCCACCCCATCCACCGACAGCGACCGAGTTGCTCCCGCGACGCGCCTGCGCGATCGCCATCGAGCCGGGGCCGGTGGTCACCGAGTAGGCGTTGCCGCCGGAGTTGGCTCCGGCCAGCGCCGTCGACCCCGGCTGCAGATTGTGTGCGCGGGCGTGCCCTCCGCCGTCTGCGACTGCCACTGCGGTGCCGCTCGACGAGGCATCACTCGCACTGGCCGTGCTACCTGCGCCCGCGCGTGCACCGCAACCGCTGGTGCCCGAAATGTGCTGCACCGAAGTGCCGTTGGCGGCACTACATTCTGTGGCCGCGTGCGCATCACCGCCGCCGAGCGTGAACCCGGCAACTAATCCCGCACCTCCGCAGACGACGGCGAAGACACGGACGGCAAAAGTGTTGATACGCAATTTGTTTGGCCTCCAGAAGACGATCGGGCGTCGCGCAGACGCGGACAGCCCCGTCAGCGTACCCCGCCACAGTCCTCACGAATACCGCGGAACCCACGTTCTCAGGTAACGGATAGGAAACGACGCCGGAACCCCCGAACGGGAGCTCCGGCGTCGTTGTCAGGAAGGACGAAAAGCTATGTGGCTCAGACCTTTGCGCGACGCTCAGCCTCGGCGGTCAAGCCTTTGCGCGCGGTGTCGACGGCGACCTTCTGTCCCCTCTTCACGATGAGTCCGGGCAGTTTGATCTTGAGGTCGACGAGCAACTCGAATTCGACGTGCGTGCTATCACCGTTCTCGGTCAACGTGTACTTGCCCTGCTGCTCCGAGAGCGTCGTCGACTTGATCAGCGTCCACTCGCAGGTGGTGTCGGTCCACGCGTAATTCACGGACTGGTCGTCGTTGATGCCTGCCGCGTTGACGGTCATCGAGACCTCGTCGGGCGTGCCGTCATCGTGGGTGCTGACGATTTGCGCTGCCTTGTGGGGGCCGGACCATTCCGGGAGTGACTCGATGTCCATCAGGACTTCCATCACCACCGATAACGGTGCGGCGATATCGAATTCGGTCTTTGCTGAGACGGCCATGATGAGCAACCTACCCTGTGCGTGTGATCGGGATGACGTCAATCCTCGCGGTCGACGAGATGGAGCGGCCATGCCTCGTCGGGGATGTCGCGCAGACCGCACGCGACGTCGACAGCGGTGAACCAACCGCGGAAGTGGATGGCCTCACCGATGACGGGATTGCGCACGGTGGCGTCGCAGCGAAAACGCTCGTGCTCGTCATCCCACCCCTCGATGTACTTCATCTGCGTGGCGAACATGCCCTTCATTCCGACCTTGGGTCCGCGACCGAGCCAGCGCATCGGCCCGCTCTCGAGAAGCAGTTCGCCTGCCCGCGTCACCGACGGCTCGATGGGCCACAGCAGATCGGGGCCGTCGCCGAAGTAGTCGACGAGTCCCGACCTGCCGTCGACCAGAAGTGAGTTGAGCGCGCGGTCGCCGTTGCCGTACGAGAAGGTGCGCAGCACGGCCAGCGATTCCCGGCCGAGCTCGTCGACGTAGCAGTACTGATTCTGGGTGAACGGCACCATTCGACTCGACCGTGCCGGAAAAGCGTTGCGCTTGGCGTAGAACCAGACGAGCGGGGGCGGCAGCGCCGACGATACGTAGACCGACTCGTAGATTCCGCTGCCGAGTTGGGCAACACCCGACGTCGAGTCGATCGAGTACCGCCACGCGACATTGGGGTGCAGGTTGTCGAAGTCGGAACCCAGCGCCTCCCGATACACCGGCGTCACGATTCCACCTCCCCTGGCCGTACCGACGGCAACCCCTGCCCCCGGACCTGTGGGAGAACCTACTATGTGGCGCACGACACCGTGTAGAGACCTCCGGCCCGAGTTCGGCGAGTGATGCCCGTGACGCTCGAGAGAGCGGGTGGTTTCAGGCCACGACCACCGCGGATTCGCATAACCGCGAGAGCTCACCGATCACCAGATCAAGAGGTTCGACGCTGCGCTGGGTCATCGACAGCCCGACAGCCCCCTCGATACCCGCGATGATCAGATTGGCCAGCGAGTCGGCGCGCGCGTCGTCGACTCCCTCGTAGACGAGGCGCGCCGCGATCTGGTGGCTCCAGCGTCGAAAGATCTCGTCGGCCTCGTCGGCCGTCGCCGGCTCGGCCCGCCGCGCGAGTCCGCCCGCGAGCACCGGGCAGCCGCGCTGGAAATCGGTGCTGACCAGCATCTTGCGCCAGACGTCGCCGATAGAGACCACGGCATCAGCGGCAGAACCGGCGTGGGTGTCAGCGATTCGCGACGAGATGAACTCGCCCGCATACCGTACGGCCTCGGTCATCAACTCCGACTTCCCGCCCGGGAAGTGGTGATAGATCGAACCGCGTGGCGCCTTGCTGGCCGCGAGAACGTCGCCGATGGACGTCCCCGGCACACCGTCTCGACCGATCAGGTCTGCCGCGTACACGATCATCCGGTCCCGCGGGCCGAGTTCGCCGTCATCGTGAGCCACTGTCACGCCACCTTTCTCAGAACTCGACTATGTAGGCCTTCATAGTTGATCGCTTCTATGCAAGGATACATAGTCATGAAGCAATCCACCTCAGATACAGCAGCACCGAGCGATCCGACAGCCATGTCAGGCCTGCAGCTGCTTCGCGCCTGGGCCGACAATCCCGACGACGGACGCCCCAGCATCGGCCGACTACTCGGCATGCGCCCGGTCCGCGTAGACGAGGGTTCGGTCAGTTTTGCGGTCACCCCGCAACCCGACTTCGCCAATCCGCTCGGCACCGTCCACGGCGGTATCTGTGCGACGCTCCTCGACTCCGTGATGGGCTGCGCCATCCACACAACCCTTCCCGCGGGCGCCGGCTATACGACGCTGGAACTGAAGGTCAACTACATTCGCGCCGTGCAGACCGACGACGGCGAACTCACCGGCGTCGGCGAGATCATCCACGTCGGCGGGCGTACCGCCACCGCCGAGGGCAAGGTGTTCTCGTCCGACGGCAAGCTCGTCGCGCACGGCAGCACCACGTGCATCGTGTTCCGCTAGGGCGGCACCCGGTTTTGACACCAGCCGACCCGGCTCAGCCGTTGTGGATTGCCTCCACCGTCAATCGCTCAGATCGACGCTTGCGGTCAACGACGATCGAGCACACCGCGGCGCACGACATCGCGAGCGCGAACGGAACCGCACCCACGAACAAATCGAGGTCGGGGATGCACAACTCGACGTTCCCGCAGTAGTCCTTGAATTCCTTACCGCTGAACGTGCGAATCCCGTTGAGCGAGTATGCAAGGGCGCCCGCCCACACGATCGCGAAGGGTACCGTCGCCGCGGCGCTCCGACCAATGACACGCAGGACCACTGCATCTACGAACAGGACCGCCGCAGCTATTGCCGCCGCCATGTGGAAGTGCGCGGCCACACGGCCCGAACCCTCGATGGTGTATCGGTCCGCTGATGTCCAGTAATAGACCGCTAGCATCCACGGGATAGCAACGGTGGCTGCCACGTGCGCCACCCGCCACGCCCGACGCACTGCATGCCGATGCCCTCCGCTGCGGGGATTCACCGGTCGACACCACTGCGGCGCGCAGTGATCACGATCAGTCCGCGACGAGGTAGGTGTCGCGCAGCGTGGCGAGCGCGGCGTCGTCGAATCCAAGTCCGGTGAGGAAGTAACCCTCGATGTCGGAGAACTTCTGCCGTACCTCGTCGAACGCGCCGTCGAGGTAGGCGGGGTCGACGCCGAGGACCGGAAGTAGCACGTCCGGGTCGCCGCCCGCTGCCGCGAAGTCGTCGAAGATCGGCTTCAACGAGGGGATCAGGCGCTCGTTGGTGAGCAGATAGTCGTGATAGATGTCGTCCTTGTCGACGCCGAGCAGCGCCAGCAGCGACGCTGCCGCCCAGCCGGTGCGGTCTTTGCCTGTCGTGCAGTGGAACAGCGACGGACCGTCGTATTCGCCGAGGAGCCCCCGGAAGTAGCCGCGGTAGGAGCGCACAGCGCTCGGTAGCGAGACCATTCCGCGGTAGGTGGCCGCGATGGCTTCGGCGGCTTTACCGCCCGCGAGTTCACGTGAGGCCATCTTCACGGTCTCCGGGTCGGAGAAGAACCGCTGCAGATTTGCCGGTACCGCGGTCTCCGAATCGGCAAGGACGTCGAGGTGGATGTCGGCGACGTCGGGAAGCGCGGGATCGGGAAGTGCGGTCCGCTCAGCCGTCGACCGCAGGTCGTAGATCGTGCGGACACCGAGCTTCTCGAAGGACGGGAGATCGGCGGTGGCCATGGACCGGAAATCCGTCGAACGGTACAACCGATCGGATACAACGACCCTTCCATCGTGTCCTCGGTACCCACCGAGGTCGCGCAGGTTGGGCAGGCTGGAGACGGGGCTGGGCGCACCGGGCCCAGAAGACGGCTCAGAGGACATGGCACCGAGTCTTCCAGATGAATGGTCGCACTTCAGTGAGGGCCGGGCCCCGCGGGCGGATTCGGATTGGCGGGCACGAGATACGGGAATGTGTCGTTCGCGCGGCGCGACGGCGAGTCGACGTGGTCGCTGATGCGCGGACCCTTCGCCGCGTTGACGAGATACGTGTACAGGGTGTCCATGCAGTCGTCGTTGAGTGAGCGCCCGCCCATCGTCTCGTGCGGACGCCCATCGCGGACAGCGCGCTCGATCTCGAGAAAAGTGTTGTCGCCAAACGGCTTCCACGCGTCGACGATCATGAAGTCGGCAAGAAGCATCTCGGCGAGCGGGTGGTTGCCTTCGGCGTCGACAGGCCAGTCGACGTTACCGTCGAGACCATCCCAATAGGAGAGGTTGGCATTCAATCGCGCGTGGTAGGCGCCGAGATAGTCGGGCCCGAGTGCAAACGCGTCCTCGGCGTTGAACAGGTCGCGGATCTCCAGATCACGATTGACGGTGTCGTAGTTCTTCATGCCGAGAATCGCGTTCTCGAACTCGGGTCGACCGAACCGCTCCCACCGGACCGGGATCTTGCCGCCGATGACGCTCTCCCCGACGACGGCGACCGGGGTGGCTGCGCCGACGAGTGGCTTGAGGTCGAGTTCGACGACGATGCTCATCACGTTCTTGCCGTCGCCGAGGATGCTGCCGTGATCGGTGAACGAGAGCTTTCCCGTCGAAATCGTGTTGACCAGCGCCGTTGCGTCGCTGAAGAATGGGTCCCACCGCGGGCCTCCGAAGGCGCGCAGCCCGTCGGTCGCACCGCCGGCCTCGTCGTCGACCGCGAACGTGACCGACGTGCCCGTCCCGTTTCCTCCGACGGACACCGTGCAGGTGCCGGTCTGGGCGACGTCCGGGGCGGTGAAGGTGCAGTCGATCGTGATCTCGGCGGCCGAATCGGCCGGCGAGAACAGAGCGGGCTCGGATGCGTCGATGGTGATCGGACGAATGCGGAAGCGATAGATCAGGGCATCGGAGAAGCGTCCGTCCGGGGGCGTCCACGGCACGAGATTGAGCACGAGACCCAGTCGTCCCTCCGCCCCTGGGACCGTGAACGCATACATGTCGGTGATGTCGGCTTCGGGAAGTTGATGGGCCCGCGGCCCAGAATTGTGGTGCGACATGGGATTCCCCTCGCTGGGTCCGCTGGCGGCTTCAGAGACCAACGCTACCGAGGAACGTCGACGACGGCTCTGCGAGCAGCTCACCACACGCGGGTTAGTAAGGCAAGGCTAAGCATGATTAGATGGCGCGCATGAGAATTCTGCGCCGCCTTACTGCGATCGTCGCCTTCACCGCCGTTGCCGCCGGGGTTACGTTGGCAGCGCCGACGACGACCGCAGATGCAGCAGCGCCCCACGGGACGCTGCTCATCGTCCCCGGCCAGTCGCTCGGGGCCGCCCCGTACACGCTGATGGCCGACGCGCTGCGCCGTGATGGCTACCGGGTGCGCGTCCTCGACCTCATGGGAACCCAACTCGTCTCCGACGCTCGCGCCATCGCCAGGGCCGTCGAGGCAGAGAAGACGGCCAGGCCGTCGACGCCGGTGTCGCTCGTCGGACACAGCGTCGGTGGCGTGACGACGCGCTACTACGTGAAGAACCTCGGCGGAGCGTCGAAGGTGGCCAACGTAATCGCCGTCGGCACACCGGAATACGGCTCGCCCGGCGGATGCAACCAACCCGGCACGGACGGACAGTTATGCCCGGGCAGTGCGTTCCTGCGCGATCTCAATGCAGGAGACGACACCCCCGGCCCCACCAGGTACTACCGCATCCGCAGTGCATACGAATGGGTGACCGGCGACCTCGACGGCGGTCAGTGCCGCGTCACGCCGTTGCCCGCATTCGTCGCACCGACCGGCTACACCGAACATACCGCCGAGGCCGTCAATCCCGCAGTCTTCCAAGCTGTTTCGCGTGCCGCGGCCGGACACTGCGACGGACAGTTCGTCGATCAACCCGACGGTCAGTTGACCGCCAAGAACTCACTTCGACCGCAGCGCTGAGTTGGTTCAGCGCGGGCAGTTGACCGTGTAATCCCAGACCGTGCCGCTTTCCGGCCCGGTGACCTTGACCGTCACGTAGTTGGCGATGCCCGGCGGCACGTTGACCACGACGCTGCCCTTGCCCTTGTTGATACGGTCGCCGACGTAACCGGTGCTGCGGATCAACCGGCCCTGGTAGTACACGTCGATCTTGTCGGGCTGAATTCGTGTGTCGTAGTTGAGGGTGAAGGATGTCGGGCCGGTCCGACCGATAATGTGCTTGGTCTCGGTCACGCCCTGCCCACCGGACTTCGTCGACTGATTGCACTGCTGCACCTTCGGCGAACCACCGCCGAGACCCCCGAGACCAAGTTGTTCGAGAAGCTCCGGCGGTACCGCCTTCAGCAGGTCGTCAGCCGAACCCGAGTCGACGCTGCTTCCGGTCGAGGTGTCGGCGAGGGCCGCCCCGGGTACGCCAAGCGCACCCACCGCCGAGGCGACTCCGATTACCAATGCGAAACGTCGGAACCTGTTGACAGACATGGAACCCCTTCGGTGAGAATTGTTGTGCACCCACCGTATTGAGTCCGAACGCCGACTCGTGTCACCCGAAGATATGAAACATCGGCAAAGTGATTCGATCGGATTACATCAGGTTTCAGCGCGCTCGGAGAGAACCTGACCGATGACTTGGGCGAGCACCTCCGGCGGTTGCGCACCCGAGATCCCGTAGCGACCGTCGATCACAAAGAACGGCACACCACTGATCCCGTAGGCGCTCGCCTTGTCGAGATCGGCGTCAACGGTGTTCGCGTACGTCCCTGTGCGCAAAGCATTTTCGACGTCGTCGCGGTCGAGGCCGATCTCGGCTGCGAGGTCGGTGAGTTCATTGACGTCGCCGAGGCGCTTGCCCTCGGTGAAGTGTGCGGCAAACAAACGCTCGGCCATATCAGCCTGCCGCCCAACGCTTTTGGCGTAATGCAGCAGCTCGTGGGCCTTGCGGGTGTTGGCGTGTCGGGCGATGTCGAAGTCGTAGTGCAGACCGGAATCGGCGGCGACCTGGGTGACGTGGGCAAACATCTGCCTGACCTGATCGGCAGGCATCCCCTTGCTCTGCACCAGGAAATCGATCTCGGGAGCGTCCGTCTCCGGCGGCGTGTCAGGCGCGAGTAGGTAGCTGTGGAAGTCGACAGTGACAGCGTTGGGATCGACAGCGTCGGAGTCGTGGAGGAGCGCGAGCGCGGCGTCGAGGTTCCGCTTGCCGATATAGCACCACGGGCAAGCGATGTCCGACCACACGTCGATAGGTAAAGTACTCATGCTCTGTGCAACGCCGCGGCGGCGGTGCCACATTCCGCTACGAAATGCGTACCGCCGAATGTGTAGGGACCGTGTGACCCTGTCAGGTCACACCGCCTCACGTCGCGTCGACGAATTCCGCGAGCGTTGCGTCCACCTTTTCCTGGACCGCCTTGATGCGATCCTCAATTGGCTTCGCCGAATCCAAGCCTTCTTTTGCCTTGGCAGCTACTTCGCCGATCAGTTTTGCCTGCTCGATGGAAACGATATGGAACTTATGCTTTTCGAACTTGTGGGCCACATTGCCCGAAAGCCCATTCTCGACCGCGAGACCTTTGACCAGATCCAACTTGGCGTCGCCGGAACCCTCGGTGAAGTCGAGGTCTTTCAAATCCACCCACACGACGTTCGGGCACGTGACGGACTCGAAGATGTAGCGGGGGTTGGTCAGGTCGATGACGACCTGCCACAGCGTCGTCGACGCATCTGGCTTGCCGGGTTCGGGAATCCGGTACGGCTGCGCGGCATTTCGGATAATGCTCGCCATGGCGGCCGTGGCCTGCACGCGTGACTTCGGCTCTGGTTGGTTGTGCACGTAGAAGGTGGCGCGAGCGAAACGGTCGGGGGCTGCGCACGTACCCGGAAGTGGTTGATCGCCGCCGAGACCCTCATACTTCTTCACGAGTTCGAGTTGTTGGTCGTAGCTGGGCGAATTGGTCATCACCCAGTAGTCCTCGCTGTGATAGATGTCCAGCTTGCCGTCGAAGTACTCGAAGATCGCCGAATCGCCCGACGCGTCATCGATCGCGAGGTGGATCGCAGGCTTGCTGCCATCGGTCGGATCCGTCATGGGGATCACCTGCGGGTTGTTTTCCTCTGTCCACCGGACGGCTTCTGCCACCGAGGCGAAGTTGTCGAGGAAGAACTGCAGCCAGATCGACATCGCGAGCTGAGGGCGGTCGGGGTCGGGGTCACCGTACTCGGATTCGGCAAGCCACAGAATGTGGCCCGCCAACCCCTTCTCATTGACTCCGTCGGTCGAGAGGATGTCGTAGACGCCTGCGATCACACTGCCGTACTTCGACGTCCACTTCAGCTTTCCCTCGACGCGATCATTACGCTCGACGCCGCGTGGGAGCTTCCAGAGATTGGTGTGGAGATCCTGATGGGAAATCCATGTTGCGGCCGACGATCACAGAACCGTTGGCCTCTGGCCACATCACCCGTGTGCACACAGGAATCCACTTCCGTTCGTTGTTGACAACACCGACAAGGCTTCCCCGCGACTCGCGAAATATCGCTTCGAGCATCCCACGGATCACCATAGGTCGCTTCCTTCACGGTAGCGGCGTCAATCAGCCGGGCGCGCGAGAAGTCTCAGAATCATTCCGCGGCGTCTCGAATTCAGTCATACGGCGCGCAGTCGGAGAGATACGGCACCCACTCGGAGAGACAGAGGGGCCACTCGGAGAGATACAGGGCCCAGTCGACGGGAACGCCGAAGGCCGGCCACCCTGTCGGGTGACCGGCCTTCGGTGTGTTCGCTATGCGGCGGTTGGGATCAGAACCCCATCCCCGTCGGAGACGGGATCAGAATCCCATCCCTGTCGGAGACAGGATCAGAATCCCATGCCGCCCATCTCGTCGGCGCCGGGCATGGCCGGGGCCGGGTTCTTCTCGGGCTTGTCGGCGACGACGGCCTCGGTGGTGAGGAACAGAGCCGCGATCGACGCTGCGTTCTGCAGTGCCGAGCGGGTGACCTTGACCGGGTCGTTGATGCCTGCGGCGAGCAGGTCCTCGTAGGCGCCGGTGGCGGCGTTGAGGCCGGTGCCCAGCGGCGAGTTGAGGATCTTGTCGGCGACGACGCCGGGCTCAAGCCCTGCGTTGACGGCGATCTGCTTGGCCGGAGCCGACAGCGCGACGCGCACGATGTTGGTACCGGTCGCCTCGTCGCCCTCGAGGGTCAGCGAGTCGATGGCAGGCTCGGACTGCAGCAGAGCCACGCCACCACCGGCGACGATGCCCTCTTCGACGGCAGCCTTCGCGTTGCGGACGGCGTCCTCGATGCGGTGCTTGCGCTCCTTGAGCTCGACCTCGGTGGCCGCGCCCGCCTTGATGACTGCAACGCCGCCGGCCAGCTTGGCCAGGCGCTCCTGCAGCTTCTCACGGTCGTAGTCGGAGTCGCTGTTCTCGATCTCGGTGCGGATCTGCGACACGCGTCCGGCGATGGCGTCTGCGTCGCCCGCGCCGTCGACGATGGTGGTCTCGTCCTTGGTCACGACGACCTTGCGAGCCTGGCCGAGCTGCTCGAGCCCTGCGCTCTCCAGCGAGAGGCCGACCTCTTCGCTGATGACCTCGCCACCGGTGAGGATGGCGATGTCGGCGAGCATGGCCTTGCGGCGGTCACCGAAGCCGGGAGCCTTGACGGCAACAGACTTGAAGGTGCCGCGGATCTTGTTGACCACCAGGGTCGAGAGGGCTTCGCCCTCGACGTCCTCGGCGATGATCAGCAGCGGCTTGCCCGACTGGATGACCTTCTCCAGCAGCGGGAGCAGATCCTTGACGGTCGAGACCTTGCCCGAGACGAGCAGGATGTACGGGTCGTCGAGGACGGCTTCCTGGCGCTCGGGGTCGGTCACGAAGTAGCCCGAGATGTAGCCCTTGTCGAAGCGCATACCCTCGGTGAGCTCGAGCTGGAGTCCGAAGGTGTTGGACTCCTCGACGGTGATGACGCCTTCCTTGCCGACCTTGTCCATCGCCTCGGCGATAAGCTCGCCGATCGAGGGGTCGCCTGCCGAGATACCAGCGGTCGCAGCGATCTGCTCCTTGGTCTCGACCTCCTTGGCGCTCTTCAGCAGCGACTCGGTGACGGCTTCGACAGCCTGCTCGATGCCGCGCTTGAGGCCCATCGGGTTGGCGCCTGCGGCCACGTTGCGCAGACCCTCGCGCACGAGTGCCTGAGCCAGAACGGTTGCGGTGGTGGTGCCGTCGCCAGCGACGTCGTCAGTCTTCTTGGCGACCTCCTTGACGAGCTCGGCACCGATCTTCTCGTAGGGGTCCTCGAGCTCGATCTCCTTGGCGATGGACACACCATCGTTGGTGATCGTGGGGGCGCCCCACTTCTTCTCCAGAACGACGTTGCGACCCTTGGGTCCCAACGTCACCTTGACTGCGTCGGCGAGGGTGTTGAGACCCCGCTCGAGGCCGCGACGGGCCTCTTCATCGAACGCGATTTGCTTGGCCATGGGTAAGTGATCCTCCGATAGGGGGTGACACTAGGTTTGTATGGCCGGACTCGGTGCCCGCGACGGACGACCGGTGTGTCATTCGGTACCGATCTCACCGTCCCGACCTAGCACTCACGATCCGTGAGTGCCAACGTCCGTTTTAGCACTCGACCCCGGTGAGTGCAAGGTCGACGGTGAGCCGGCGCTCGAGGAGTGGTTCGCGGAATCGTTGCCGATCAGCAGCGGCACGAGCAGTTCGTCGGCAGTCCAGCCCCCGTGGTGTCCGAGCATGCGCGACTCCCCCGGCTCGGCGGCCGGTCGGGTGAGCACCGTGCGGTCTTTCGCCACGACGACGAGGTCGCCGATGCGCGCAGCCGCGTGATCGGTGGCGCGGGGTCCGTACCAGTGTTCGGCGAGAACCTGTTCGCGTGGCGCGATGTGCGCGTCGTCGCCCAGAAGATCGCGCCAGGTATCCGCGACGTCGTCGACGGCCCCGTCGATCGCGTAGACCTGCCGCACCCGCGCCTCGCCCGCTACTCGTGCGACGCCCGACGACAACGCGGGCTCGGCGTCGAGGTCGATTGTCTTTCCCGCGCGCAGCATCCCGTGATCGCCGGTCACGACGAGCCTGGCGTCGGACGGAAGGTCGGCGAGGATGTCGGCAACGAGGGAGTCGACGGTGCGCAGTGCGTCGCACCAGGGGTCGGAGCCGGGACCGTAGATGTGACCGGCGGTGTCGAGGTCGGCGAGGTAGGCGTAGACCACTCGCGGCCGGTGTGAGCGGGGCAGCGTCCGGGTCAGCGCGGTGGTAATGCCCGCGCGAATCTCGGCCGGGGCCTTGGCGGGCAGGTGCCTGCCTGCGGTACCGGAGGCGACGGTGGTGAAGCCCGTGTCCTTGAACTCGCCGGGCATCACCTGAAATACGCGTATCCCCGACCGCTCGAGCGCCCCGATCACGCCCTCACCCGAACACAGCGTGGTGGGCGGATAGACGTCGTAGGCAGAGGGGCCGTCGGCGCTGTCGAGTGTCCAGCGCAGCATGTTCAGCGTGCGGGCCGGTCCGTGGCTGCGCGCCGCGTCGTCCGGCACGAAGCTGTAGCCGATGATCCCGTGCCCGCTTGCTGGTTCGCCGCGCATCAGGCTGGTGATCGACGTCGCCGTTGTCGACGGGAAGCCCGCGCGCAGCACGGTGCCACCCAATCCGGTGAGTGTCGGTGCGAGGTGTGCGTGGGCGGCGAGCTGTCGTTCACCGAGGCCGTCGACGAGCAGGAGCACCACCGACGCCGCGTCGAGTTCGGGAAGGCGAGTGCGCTCGCTCGCTCCCGGCTCATCACCGCTGACAGGGTCGACGCCGAGGCACCGCCCGATCCACGGCATCACGTCGGCGAGCGTGTCGGGATACGCGCTCCACCGGCTCGGCGGCAGCTCGGTGAGCTCGCCCGTCCCCGTCGCGCCCGTCCCCGTCACGATCTGAGCAACCGAACCAAGACCCCGGCGGCGTGTGCCTGCGCCGCGGTCTGCGCTCCCGCGGCGTCGCCCGCCTCCAGCGCGCTGACGATTCGATGGTGCTCGGCCACCGCGAGACGTCGGTTCACGTCGTGCTGCCACATGTCGGAGCGGTAGAGGTGCGACTGGGTGTCGAGTTTGAACAACGCGTCGCACAGCGGTTTGTTGCCCGACAAGGACCGCACCGCGGTGTGGAAGTCGAGGTCGAGCTGAGAGTCGCGATGGTGATCTGCTGCCTCGGCGAGCAGGGACTCCTGGGTGCGCACCTGCTCCCACAGGTCGTCGATCTCGGCGTAGGTGACCCGTTCGACGGCCTGCCGGGCAGCGAGACCGTCGAGCACCTCGCGGACCTCGAAGACGTGGCGCAGACTCGTCTCGTCGAGCGCGGCCACCTTGGCGCCGACCCGCGGGGTGTACTCGGCAAGACCTTCGACGACGAGCTGCTGCACCGCCTCGCGGACTGGGCTGCGCGACACCTCCAGACGCGCGGCGAGGCCCGGCACGCTCAGTGGGGTGCCCGGGGCCATCTGACCGGCGAAGATCTCGTCGCGCAGTCGGCGCACCACAGACTGAGTCAGCAATGCGCCCTCACCGCCTCCAACCGTCACGGTCATCGAGCGTAACGCCCTACCGCGCCGCGCGCGCCGACGTCAGACGCTGCGCCTCCCGGTCGACGGCCTTGGGCGCCATCCCCTGCTTCATTCCGGCCAGCTTGGCGTTGATGTTGTCGGCGACGGTGATCGGCGGGTATCCGGGCTGGTCTGTGCGCGAGCAGCCGGGCAGTGTTTCGATGACGGCGTCGAAGTTGCCGTCGAAGAAGAAGGCCGCGGAACGTCGTCGGATGATCTTCCCGTCGACGACGGGCGGATCGACCCGATGAATGGTCGACATCCAGCGGTCGTTGGTCCAGCGGGCCATCGCGTCGCCGAGGTTCACGATGAGCGCGCCGGGCTCGGGTTGGACGTCGTGCCAGGTGCCGTCGCGATCGAGCACCTGCAATCCCGGCACACGGTCGGCCCACAGCACGGTGAGGATGCCGAAGTCGGTGTGGGCGCCCATCCCGGTCAACTCGCCCGCGAGTTCGATCTCGCCTTCTGGCAGCGTGTAGTTGTTCATCTTCAACGCGTCGATCGAGTGATCGGTGAGCGCGTCGAAGTATCCGTCCGGAAGTCCGAGTGCTTCGGTGAAGGCGTGCAACAGGATTCGCGAGACATCTCGCGCCTGTGCGAACCATTCTTCGACGGCCGGCCGGAAGCTCGCCACCGCGTCGTCGGGCCAGGTGTTCTCGGGATAGCTGGACTCGGGAAGATCTGTTGCGGCATACCAGGATTGCTCAGACCCGACCGTGAACGCCTCGTAGAAGTCGTTCATCTGGTTCGCGGCCGCAACACCGAGACTCATGCTCAGCGACTCACTCTTGGGCGGACTGTAGCCACGGTTGGCACCCGGCCGCGTGTAGTTCTTCTTCACGTCGAGCGGGAGTGCATAGAACGCATCGAGGGCTTCGGTGAGACCGTCGACGACGCTCTGGGAGATCCCGTGTCCGACGACTTGCATGAATCCGACTGTGGCAGAGGCTTCGTCGAGTTGACGCGCAACCTGTGCCCGTTGCTCGGGGGTGCTCTGCAGGTCGGCGTAGGGCGAGATGTCGATGATGGGGACGGTGAACATGCCTGAATTTCCTTCTTCGGGTGGCGGTTAGCGGGCTACGACTACGAGTGGGAGGTCAGCGGCGGCGGGCGACGGCAGCGTTGAGCATGCTGAACACCGCGAAGACGGCGATGCCGAACAGCGATGCGAGCACGATGGCCGCGATGAGATCATCGGACTGCAGACGCGCGCGGTAGACGTCGAGCAGGGTGCCGATCCCCGGTTCGCCCTTCGCGAAGAACATGTCGCCGATGATCGCACCCACAACCACGAGCCCCGACGCCGTGCGGAATCCGGTCATCATCGCCGGAAGTGCCGCCGGGAACTCGAGTTTCAGCAACCGCTGGGTGCGCGAGGCCTTCGACAGCGTGAACAACTCGTGCATTCCACGGTCGACGGAGGTGAGTCCGAAGTGGGTGTTGGCGATGATCGGGAAGATGGCGATGATCACACACACGATGGTGCGGGCCACCATGCCGTACCCGAACCACAGACCGATCAGCGGGACGATCGCGAGAACCGGAATCACCTGCAGCACAACGGCCCACGGGTAGATCGCCCGCTCCATCAGCGAGCCGCGGCTCATCAGCACACCGATGGCGATGCCGATGACGGCGGCGAACAGGAAGCCGACGAGACTCACCTTCGCGGTCACCCAGAGTGCGTCGAGCATGGGGTTGACGTGGGCCTTGTCGAGCAGCGAGTTGGTCAACACCTCGTGCGGCGGCGGAAGAAGGAATCGCCGCTGCGGAGAGAGGATCACCATGCTGACCAGGTACCAGAGCCCGATCGCCGCGGCCAGCGACACCGCGGGCGGTGCGACCATGCGCACCACCGTGCGCATTCGAGATCTCGCCGACGATGTTGCGCCGCCACCCGATGCGCCACCTGGTGCGTCTCCCGAGGTCGAGGCGGCCGGCGCCGCTGCGGCGACAGCGGTGCTCGACGTCGAATCATGAGTCATTGCAGTCGTTGTGATGGTCATCAGGCACCTCGGAGTGTTTCGGAGATCGCGGCGACGTACGACGTGAAAGCCGGGTCGAAGCGGATGTCAGGTTGACGGGGATAGGGCAGGTCGATGCGGATGTCGGCAGCGATCCGGCCTGGTCGGGCAGACATCACGATCACGCGGTTGGCGAGGAACACGGCCTCGGGCATCGAGTGGGTGATGAACAGCGCGGTGAATCCCCTATCGCCGTAGAGCCGCAGCAGTTCTGCCTGCATGTCGAGGCGCGTCATCTCGTCGAGCGCGCCGAACGGCTCGTCGAGCAACATCACCTCTGGTTCCTTGGTGAGCATGCGCGCCAACGAGACTCGCATCTTCATGCCACCCGAGAGCGTGCGCGGAAGCTGCTTCTCGAAGCCGGCAAGGCCTACGGCGTCGATCGCCGCGGCGGCACGTGCCCGACGCTCCGAGCGTGGCTCGCGCGCGATCTCGGCACACAGTTCGACGTTGGCCTGCACGGAACGCCACGGCAGCAGTGTCGGCTCCTGGAAGATCACTCCGACCGAATCGGTGGCCAGTGCGACGCTTCCGGTGGTCGGCGCCTCCAGACCCGCAGCCATGCGCAGGAGCGTCGATTTGCCGCAGCCGGAGGGTCCGACGATCGCGACGAAGTCGCCGCGGGCGATGTCGAGGTCGACGTCGGCGAGAGCGATTGTGCCGGAGTCGAACTGCTTCGATACGCCCGACGCCGAGATCATCACACCCTTGGTGAGATGCCTCGCGTCAGCGTCGTTGACGGTGTCGATCAGGTTCATGGGTACATCCATCAGAGCCACGGCACATGAGAGCGCCTACATGTAAGAGTCGGACTTAATTCGCTTTCCGATTGTTGGTTACATGCATTGCGGGCGCGTGACCTGACGTAAACAGTATGTGACAGAACCCCGGGACTTGACCCCGTCTACGCAGGTGAAGAACCGCCAAAGTGCATGTCAAACGCAATTTTCCTGCACCAGATCCGCTCAGCGACGCTACATGCACCGGACTCGCAGGTTTCGCCGCAAGCCCCTACATTTACATGTAATCCACTCCAGGGACCGGCGACGTCGGTCTCGTTCACCCTTCCGCAAGAGGAGCTCTACCGTGTCCACAGATTCGTCGTCTCACGTCACCTCGCGACGTCGCAGACTGTCAGTACGCGCAGCAGTCGTCGCGGCAACCGCCTCCGCCTGTGTCGCCGCGCTCGCCGGGTGTACCGACTCGTCGTCGACGTCGTCGGGTTCAGCGCAGTCGCTGCCGCCCGCACCCGCCGAGTACAACCTCGCATCCGTGTGCCCGAAAAACGTCGTGGTGCAACTGCAGTGGCAGCCACAGTCGGATATGGCGGGCGTGATCGGACTGATGGGTCCCGGCTACACCGTCGACGCGAACCAGAAGTCGGCCACCGGCCCGCTCGCGTACGACGGCAAAGACACCGGCGTCGACATCACCCTGCGAGCGGGAGGCCCCGCGATCGGCTTCCAGTCGGTTCCCTCGGTGATGCACGCCGACGACAACATCGACCTCGGGCTCGTCCACGGCGACCAGCTCGTCTCGGCTGCGGCGAAGCAGCGGGTCGTCGCACTCACCCCGTTGCTGCAGTACAACCCGTCGATCCTGATGTGGGATCCGGAGAAGCACCCCGACTGGCGCACCATCGCCGACATCGGCAAGTCTGACGCGACCGTCGTCGTCTCGAAGGAGCAGGTCTTTCCGC
Organism: Gordonia sp. 852002-51296_SCH5728562-b; assembly: GCF_001665475.1. Lineage (NCBI taxonomy): Bacteria > Bacillati > Actinomycetota > Actinomycetes > Mycobacteriales > Gordoniaceae > Gordonia > Gordonia sp. 852002-51296_SCH5728562-b. Next base: position 28,880 of record NZ_LZMI01000110.1, read on the forward strand.
AGTGGCTGGTGGCCAAGGGGCTACTGAAGCAGAGCCAGCTCGACACCGGGTACGACGGCGCGCCAGCACGATTCGTCGGCGACCCGTCGATCGCGCAGCAGGGGTTCGTGAACTCCGAGCCCTACACCTACGAGCATGAGACACCGTCGTGGGACAAGCCCGTCGCCTACGCGATGGTCCGCGACGCCGGCTACGACGTCTACGCGTCGAACGTGAGTGTGCGGCCCGACAAGATGGAGAAGCTCTCGCCCTGCTTGGAGAAGCTGATCCCGATGATCCAGCAGACCGGCAAGAACTACGTGAACTCCCCCGATGCGATCAACAAGACCATCACCGATTGGGTCTCGCAGGACGTCTCGTTCAGTACGTACAGCGCGGGCGAGGCGTCGTACTCGGCCAAGATCCTCAAGGAGAAGGGCGTCATCGGCCCGGACGCCGCAGGCGTGTGGGGCGGCATCGACATGGCCAAGGCGCAGGAGTCGATCAATCAGCTGATCCCGGTGCTGAACAAGACCGGATCTGATCTACCCGCGCAGATCCCCGCGACCGACCTGTACTCGACCCGGTTCATCGACACGAAGATTCAGTAGGGCAGGGGTTCAGTAGGGCTGGGGTTCAGTAAGGTCGGGTTCAGTAGGGCGGCCCGGAAGTCATTCGGGGCACCGACACTCGGTGCCCCGAATGTCCGGACCGACCCACTATCCTCTGACCAATGGAATTCCTGCTGATCATCGTCATCGCTCTGTTGGCGATCATCGTCGTCGTGCTCGTCTTCAACGTCTTGACCAAACGCAAGCGCGAGCAGGCCGAGCGGGACGGGTTGTATTCGCGCACGTACCAGCCGCGCGACCCCTTCTCGAGCGCAGACGACGACGCCGTCCGCGGCGATCCTCGCCAGCTCAAGCCGGGCGACCTCGTCGAGATCCGCGGAGAGACGTTTGCGGTCCGTGGCACGCTGAAGCTCTCGCAGGACGGCTTCTCGTGGGCAGAGAACTTCCTCGACACCGGCCTCGGTCGGAAGGTCTGGATCTCGGTCGAGGACGATCCGGACCTCGAGGTGGTCCTCTGGCAGGAACTCAGCGGCGTGACCCTGACCCCCGGACCGGCATACGTCGACCTCGAAGGTCGGCGCTACACCAACGACGAGGCCGGTTCGGCGCAGTTCACGTCGTTCGGAACGACGGGCCTCGCCCAGGTCGGTCGGATGCGCTACCACGATTACGCTGCGGGTAACGACCGACTGTCCTTCGAGGACTACGGCAGTGGTTGGGAATGCGCACGCGGCGAGGTGCTCGCCCATTCGGAGTACCGCATCTATCCGTCGAATCCCGGCCCGGGGCAGCGGTGAGCCCGTTCACCGACCTCGACGTCGCGTTCTCCGACACTCGGGCCGGTCAGCTCGGTTTCTCGCTGACCGCGTCCCAGCGTGAGCCGCTCGCTACGGCAGATCACACCATCGGGTCGCTGACGTTCTCCATCCGGCTGCTCGGTGCCAGCCACCAGATCGTCATCACCGACGACGCGCACGAGCTGTGCGAGACGGTCGCCTGCCTCCCCGATATCACCACCGCACTGCCGGACAGCTTCCAGGCCGACGGCTACGTGTTCTCCTCGCGCGTCATCGAGTGCAGCTCCGATGCGATGGCCGAGATGCTCGAACAGATCGAGTCCGAGGTCGATGGACATGCGCGCGCCGGGCTGCCGGCGTTACTCGGACGATTCCCCGGCAACGAGCTCGCGGTGACTGCGGTGACCGCCGACATCGACGACGACGCGCTCATCTGGCGCACGTGGCACACGTATCCGCAGGCAGGCGAGGTGGTTCTGACGTCGAGCCGACTCGAGCGCGGGACGCTGGCGGTGCGCTCATGACGTATCCGCCGGGAGGCTTCTTGGGGCCGGGCGGCCCGAATGGCCCCGACCCCAACGGTCAACGACCACCCGGCTCCGGAAACACCGACCCTGCCCGACGGCTCCGTTTCGCTCGCAACTTCATCATCGCGTTGATTGTGCTGGTCGCGGCGGTAGTGCTCGGCTCGTACGCGGTCAGCGCGCTTCGAGGAGCCGCGACAGGGGACGCGCGCGCCTACGTGACGTCGCACTACCAGCGGGACAGTTCGCTCGACGAGTCCGACGTCGACGCGTACGTCGCCGATGGCGACCCGTCGACAGTGGCCGCGCAACTCACCTCCGCGCAGAATCCCACCGACCAACGCGCGGGCGACTCCGCGAGCGCGGGCAACGTCGCAGATACACAGTTTCTGCAGTACCCGGGCTACCTCATCGGCCTCTTCCCTTATGCCACAAACAAAACCAAGGTGATGGTCAGCCGCGACTACCGATCCGGGTACAACCACTATCACAGCTACGTCGGCGGCTATTGGGTCCCGACACCCGACTTCTCGGGATCGGGAAGCTCCAACCGCGGCGGTGGCAGTGGAACCGGAAAGTAAGGCGCACAAGCACAGAGCGGGATGCACGTTCTGCCCGCACACAGCAGTCCGATCAGAGCAAGCATGAGACACGGGAGTACACACATGATCTCGGCCCACGCGATCCTCACCAACACCTACTACGCCGCCGCCTACGCGGGTGTCGGGGTGTTGCTGATGCTGATCTCCTTCGCAGTCATCGACGCTCTGACGCCGGGCAACCTGCGTCATCAGCTGTGGATCGACCGGAACCGTAATGCGGGAATCCTCGTCGGCTCCAATCTGATTGCGGTCGCGATCATCGTCACCGCTGCGATTGCAGCGAGCGAGGGGCGTCTCGCCGTCGGGCTGACCTACACCGTCATCTACACACTGATCGGCCTCGCCGTCATGTGCGCGACGTTCTTCGTCATCGACCTGTTCACTCCCGGCAAGCTCGGTGAAATCGTCATCGGGGAAGAAAGCCATCCCGCGGTGTGGGTCCACGGCATCTCCCACGTCGGCATCGCCGTGATCGTCGCCGCCGCAATTCTGTGACGCTCTTGGCCGACGACGTCGCACCTCGATCACGACTCGCCCGCGTCGGGTTGCTCGCGGTCGTTTTCGTCTGCGCGGCATGCGGTCTCGTGTACGAGCTGGCGCTGGTCTCGCTCGGCTCGTACCTGATCGGCAACACCGCGACGCAGGCGTCGATCGTCCTGGCCGTCATGGTCTTCGCGATGGGCGTCGGCTCGCTGGCGGCCAAACCCCTGCAGCAGCAGGCGGTCACGGCGTTCGCAGCCATCGAACTCGCTCTGGCGCTACTCGGCGGATTGTCGGTTCTCGCGCTGTACGCGGCGTTCGCGTATCTGTCGCTCTACACCCAGGCGCTCGTGGTGGTCGCCTTTGTGTTGGGGCTGCTCATCGGCGCGGAGATCCCGCTGCTGATGGTCTTGTTGCAACGTATTCGCAAGCAGGAGGCGGGTTCTGCGGTCGCCGACCTGTTCGCCGCCGACTACATCGGAGCACTCATCGGCGGTCTGTGCTTCCCGTTCGTACTACTACCCGTGTTCGGACAGTTGCGCGGCGCTATCGTCGTCGGCCTCGTCAACGCCATCGCCGGCTGCTTCCTGGTCTTCGTGATGTTCCGGAAGTCGCTGACGCGCACCGGGTTCGCTGTGCTGAGCGTGGCCGCCGTCGCGGTGATCGCGGTATTGGTTGCCGCGCTGGTCTATGCCGACCGTTTCGAGGTGACCGCACGTCAGGCGATGTATCGAGACCCGATCGTCGCTGCACAACGCACGCAGTATCAGGACATCGTCATCACGGAGCGGCGCATCGGCTCCGATCGCGATACGCGGCTGTACCTGAACGGCGATCTGCAGTTCGCATCGAGCGACGAGTACCGCTATCACGAGGCCCTCGTCCATCCCGCGATGGCCGACGCGGTGGCCCGCATCAGTGAGAGCGGATCGACGTCGCCGTCGGTGCTCGTCCTCGGTGGTGGCGACGGCCTCGCCCTACGAGAAGTGTTGCGCTACCCCGATATTCGGCCAACCCTCGTCGAACTCGATCGCGCGATGATTCACCTGGCACGCACCGATCCCCGACTGCTCGGGTTGAACCGGAACTCCATGAACGATCCGCGTGCCACCATCGTCACCGCCGACGCCTTCACATGGTTGCGACAGCAGCACGAGCGGTACGACGTGATCATCGTCGACATGCCCGACGCAGACGAATCAGCAACGGCCAAGCTGTATTCGACCGAGTTCTACTCACTCGTGAAGGCCCACTCCGCACCGGGCGGGCGGATCGTCGTGCAGTCCGGCTCACCGTACTTCGCGCCGAAGTCGTACTGGTGCATCGGGTCGACGCTGCGTTCTGCCGGGCTCGCCGTGACGCCGTACCACGTCGACGTCCCGTCGTTCGGCGACTGGGGATTCTTTCTCGCCGATGAGGGCACGCCCCCGAAGCTCCACCTGCGCGCTCCGGGGCCGATGCGCTTCCTCAGCGAAGCCGAACTGTCTGCGGCCGCGGTGTTCCCACTCGACCGACAGCCACTCGAGATGCCACCGTCGACCCTCATGGACCCGCGGATCCTGCGCTACGCCCAGGGCGAGTGGGCCACCTACTGATCCGGGAGAACGGCTACCGCGGGTCGACGAAGATGTCGTACTCGATCGGGTCCTGCCCGCCGTAGATCGAGAAGTCGGTGACACCGTCCTCAGCCAGTACCTCGACGTCGAGGTAGCACCGGCCGGTCTGCGTGGAGTCCTTGGAGAGCACGGCGACAGCGGCGTCGGCCATGATCTGCGGCGATCGGGAGTGCGCGACGGCTTCGTCACCACCGAGCAGGTTGCGGACCGCGGCGGTTGCGATGGTCGATTCCGGCCACAGGCAGTTGCTCGCAACGGCGGCGTCGGCATATTCGGCGGCGAAACCCATTGCCGCAAGCGTCATTCCGTACTTGGCAAGCATGTAGCCGGGGTGCTTGCCGAGCCACGCTGCGCTCATGTTGAGCGGCGGCGACAGCGTGAGCACGTGCGCATTCGGCGACTTTCGCAGGTACGGAAGACACTTCTGGGTGAGCAGGAAGGTCCCTCGGACGTTGACCTGCTGCATGAGATCGAACCGGCTTATCGGCAGTTCTTCTGTCGGCGTCAGGTTCAACACGCTCGCGTTGTTGATGCAGATGTCGACGCCGCCGTAGGTATCGACCGCTGTCTGGACAGCACGCGCGACGTCGTCTTCATTGCGCACATCGCCGACAACGCCCGTCGCCTTGCCGCCCGCCGCCTCGATCTCCTCGACGGCCGTGTGGATGGTGCCGGGCAGCTTCGGGTGCGGTGCGTCGGTCTTGGCCAGCAGCACGATGTTGGCTCCTCGAGCGCCGAGCGCGGTCGCAATCGCAAGCCCGATCCCGCGGCTACCGCCTGAAATGACGGCGGTGCGTCCCTCGAATGTCCGATCGGATGTTGACGACGTTCCTGTGGCCACCGTGGCCCCTCTCCTGCGAGTCGATTCCGTGGCATCGTTTTGGCCAGCGCCGACTGCGCACCGCCATCGGTGCGCTGCCCACTACGAAATCAGTTGTGCGCCTGACTCAATCGGTCACATGAAGGTGCGGATGTGTGTCGGGGCGCTCTTGAGAGCAGAGTTGCACATCCACACCACGAGGTCAAGACCGAGCGATCGGTCGGGAGGTCGCAAGGGCCCAGTCGACGGTCTACAGCGCACAGTCGACGGTCCCGAGCGCACAGTCGACGGGCGGGTTCAAGGGAACGTGGCAACACTCTGAGTGATTGGGGTGTGTGATGCGGGTGTTGAGGCGTGGTCAGTCG
>NZ_LZMI01000111.1:0-3793 GCF_001665475.1 Gordonia sp. 852002-51296_SCH5728562-b
CCGTCGGCGTCGAGGGTTCCGACGTCGCCGGTGTGTAGCCAGCCGTCGACGACGGTGCTGGCGGTGGCGTCGGGACGGTTGAGGTAGCCGCGCATGACGTTGGGCCCGGAGATGAGTACCTCGCCGGGTTCGCCGGTCGGTGCGTCGGCGCCGTCGGGGGTGACGATACGGATGGTCTGGCCGGGCAGGGCAGGTCCGACAGTTCCGGACTTCCGTTGTCCGTCAAGGGGATTGCACGCCGACGCGCAGGTGCCCTCGGTGAGTCCGTAGCCCTGCAGGATCGGAACGCCGAACGTCGACTCGACGTGATCGAGCAGTTCCTTCGAGATCGGGGCGGCGCCGCAGATCGCAAAGCGCAACGATTCGAAGGCTTCTGCGCTGACGTCGGGATGGGAGACGAGCAGCGCGTAGATGGTCGGGACGGCCGAGAAGTACGTCGGCGACAGGGTGTGCAGGTCGGTGAAGAAGCGCGACGGCGAGAACTTCCCGGTGATGGTGAGTTGGCCGCCGGCGAGGACCGGCGCGAGGAAGCTGACGCAGATGGCGTTGACGTGAAACAGAGGCAGCACCAGTAGCGCGTGGTCGGCGGGCGTCAGCGACATCAGCTCTTTCATCGCCGACGCCATGTAATGCAGATTGTCGTGGGCCAGACGCACACCCTTGGGGCGGCCGGTCGATCCCGACGTGTAGATGAGCAGCGCGTCGTCGGACATCTGCGGAGGCTCCGGGGGTGTCCACGACGAGGCGGCGGTGGCGAGGTCGTCGACGTGGAGGAGGCTGCGGTCCGACGTGGCGGGCAGCGCGTCGTCGTCTACGAGGACGAGGCGGGCACCCGAATCGTCGAGCTGATACTCCGCCTCACTCGCGGTGAAGGCCGGATTGACCGGTGTTGCGATGGCACCGAGGCGCCAGGCGGCTGCGATCGCGATGAGAAGTTCGACGCGATTGGGCAGGAACGTCGCGACGACGTCGCCGCGTCGGACTCCGAGGGCGTCGAACTGCTCGGCTGCGGCGTCGACTCTGGCGGCAAAGCTCGCGTAGTCGAGTTCGGTGTGGTCGTCGCGGACGCATGGTGCGGCTGCACGATGGGCCAGCTCCCAGGGAAAATACGACGGTGCGCTCACGTTGAATTGGTCCTCTACTAGGTGGATGTGAGCCAGAACACTAATAGCTGTCCGTGTGACCGAGAACGGCCCCGCGCACCAGACTTTCGTCGGACTGTTGTGCTCTGAGCACAGAACCGCACTTGGCTTGCAGGTTTGTCGCAAGCGCTGCCGTCGAGCGACGCCGCGCTTAGCATCAGATGATGGTCGCACCCAGATTTGCGCTGGTCAGAATGCTCGTCGCGCTGGCGGTGGCCGGTGGTGGGATGACCGGAGCGGGTGTGGCAGCCGCGGCGCCGACGGTCGCTGATGTTTCACGGGCGTGCGGCAGCCCGCTGTCGGCGAACGAGGTGCGGCGGATCGTCGAACTGTCGGACACTGCCGACGCGTCGCCAGGTACGGCACTTCCGGTCCTGGAACGTCAGGTGGGTCGGCTGTGGCAGATCACCGACATTCTGACCGCGCACCGTGACCGGAGGGGGTTGTTCGCCCTCGGATTGGCGGCGGTCGAGCGCGACGCGGTGATGCCGCTCCAGCGGCAGCCGTCGACGTTCCATAACCCGCGCTGGGCGCCCGTGATCAGTCTGCGACTGCTCAACCGTTTTCTCGACGCAACGCACGCCGAGTTCTCCGGAGGCTCGGTGCCGACACACTGGCAGCGGTACTTCGAGTTGACGGGCACCTGCAGCGTCTCCGGTGAACGCGCCGCGCTCAGCGGATACAACGCGCACATCACCGTCGACCTCGCGTATGCCACCGCGGATGCGCGCACGACGGCCGACGATGCGTCGGACTACTTCAGACTGGTCGATGCCATTGCCGCACATGGTGATTCGATCGTCCGTGAGACCAATCGTGCCTATCACGTCGACCTCGGGCCGACGTTCCGCTTCTACTTCTTCGGGGAGGGACTCGACCGGCTCGTCGGCGCCGGCAAGGCGACGGGCCCGATGCTGCGCGCGGCCGACGTCGGATACAACGTGCTGACATTCGGCAACGGGTTGGCGCTGCAGGATCGTCGGACTCACGACGCCGCCGTCGGCGATATCAACGCGCTGTGGAACACCGGCGACGCTGCTCTCGCCGCGTTCGAAACATGGGGCGTACTGCGATGATTCGGACATTCGCGACGTTGCCGCATTTTCCAGTGGAGTCGCGGGGCCTTCCGTAGGGTTAAGCGTCGGTAACTGACATGCCCGCACACATCGGGCCGTACCGCCACAAGCAGCACCCGCACCACATCGGGTCAATACCGTTTTTGAAGGGACGTCGTACAACGATGGCAACCACCGAGTCACACAGCTCCACCGAGGAAGCGCCCACCTCGCTGGGGTCGAATCTGAAGCCGCGGCACATCACCATGATCTCGATCGCCGGCGTCATCGGCGCGGGCCTGTTCGTCGGTTCGGCGAACGCCATCGAGAAGGCCGGTCCGGCCGTGCTGATCTCCTACGCGTTGGCCGGCACCCTGGTGGTGCTGGTGATGCGGATGCTCGGTGAGATGGCAACCGCGAACCCCGACACCGGATCGTTCTCGGTGTACGCCGACCGCGCGCTCGGCCGGTGGGCGGGTTTCTCCGTCGGCTGGCTCTACTGGTGGTTCTGGGTGCTCGTCATACCGGTCGAGGCGACGGCCGCAGCCGCGATCCTGACCGACCTCGTCGGTGGTCAACAGTGGATCTGGGCGCTTGCCGTGACACTGCTGCTGACCATCACCAACCTCGCGAGTGTCGGCAATTACGGTGAGTTCGAGTTCTGGTTCGCGTTGATCAAGGTCGTCGCGATCGTGGCGTTCATTCTCGTTGGCGTCGCGGCGATCTTCGGGTGGATTCCGAGCTCAGAAGTCAGCGGTGTCAGTCACCTGTGGAAGCCGGATGGGTTCATGCCCAACGGATTCGGCGCGGTGATCGCGGGCATGCTCATCACGATGTTCTCGTTCATGGGCACCGAGATCGTGACTATCGCCGCCGCGGAATCGCCGAATCCCGAGCGCGGCATCACCAAGGCGGTCAACTCGGTGATCTGGCGGATCTCGCTGTTCTACATCGGGTCGATCTTCGTCGTCGTTGCGCTGATGCCCTACAACAAACTCGAGAACGGTTCGTATCAGTCGGTGTTGCAGGCCATCGGGATTCCGGGGTCGAAGATCATCATGGACATCGTCATCCTGACGGCCGTTGCGTCGTGTTTGAACTCGGCGCTGTACACGGCGTCGCGCATGATGTTCTCCCTGGGAACCAGGCACGACGCCCCGCAGGTGGTGCGCAGCCTGACGCCGAAGGGAGTGCCGTGGGTTGCGGTGTTGATGTCGATGGTCGTCGGATTCTTGGCGGTGGTCGGCAATTATGTGTTGCCGGACAAGATCTTTGCGTGGTTGCTCGCTACGAGCGGTGCGATCGCCCTGTTCGTTTACCTGACGATCGCGGCGAGCCAGTGGCGGCTTGGCCGCGTGCTGCGCGCGGAGGGTCACCGGCCGCCGGTGCGGATGTGGCTGTTCCCGTACCTCACCGGTGTGGTGATGCTGTTCATTCTGGCCGTGCTGATCCTGATGGTCTTCGACAACGACCAGAGGCAGGCGATCATCTTCTCCGCGATCTCGGCGGTGATCATCGTCGCGGCCGGATTCATCGTGCAGCGGCGCAGCAACTATCACTCCGACGACGAGGGTGCCCAGACGCGGTATCGAGAAG
>NZ_LZMI01000112.1:0-78000 GCF_001665475.1 Gordonia sp. 852002-51296_SCH5728562-b
GGCCCTGAGTTCATCTCAGAAGCCCTGCAGGCGTTCTGTGCAGGGTCGGTCGGGATCTCCTACATTCCGCCCGGCACACCGTGGAACAACGGGTTCATCGAGTCGTTCAACAACCGGTTGCGCGACGAGTGCTTGAACCGCAACTGCTGGCCCACCCTGTTGGAGGCCCGTGTGGTCATCGGCGACTTCAAGGCCGACCACAACCACCGACACCGGCATTCGGCACTGGGCTACCGAACCCCGGCCGAGTACGCTGCCGGATGCACCCACCAGCATCACCCCGTGGGCTGCGAGATCGACTGACGATCACAACAAGGAACTGGCTCTAGAACTGCCTGGACCGGTTATCGGGGACCTGCCAGATTCGCCACCTCGATCCGCCACTACCGGGCCATAACCATGCTATTCCGGCGAACCGACATCAACGCCGCCGCTTAATTCCCCCAACGACCGACAAATTGTCACCGCGGTCCGCGATGAACACTAGATTGCGTCAAGTCAGGAAGCTCGCATCACCTTGAACGCGGTCGAGTAACATCACCAGCGCTCTGCCGACGTTGGTCAGCCACCCAAAAGGCAACACGCGGCTGTTGATGGAGATCAACGATGGTTGGACCGATCCGTGTTACCTGGCGACGGGGGGTGGCATGCCGCACTGCTCGCTGCCGGGTCCTGCTTCGATGTGGGTCTTGCTCTGGCGACTGCGCGGGTAATCGCTAGAGCGGGCGTGCTGAACTGTCATCGGCGGAATGTCGCGAGGATGTCTGAAACTGTTGGGCGAGCCTTCGGATCCGTGTTGGTCATAGCCAGGATCGCGGCAGCCCCCGCAGGGTTGTTGGCAAGGACGCGCTTGATGTTGGACGGCGCACTCTTCGACGTGTATACATTCGCAATCAAAGTCGGATCACTTTCGGTGGGTACGTGGAACAACCGAATTGCGAAGAGCCCGAGCTTGAACACATCGGATTGCGAATTCTGTACTGATGCACGGGCCTTTGCGGCTCCGGTCAACGATCGTGAAGCGCCGGCTAGTTCAAGATGTGCTGCCTCACGGGCGGCGCTGACGTTCTCGGGCACGAGCCAGCCATTGGTGTTGGCTTGCTTCACCGCAGGTTGCGTACTGCCCATGCGGAACCCGTCGATATCCATGAACTTCGGAATCAGGTGCCGTTCGTTCCCTTGCGGTATTCGGTCGGGATTTGTAAAGATGAGATTGTTCTCACTGAAGTCGCCGATTATCAGCCCATTTCGGTGCAGCAGAGCAACCGCCGACAATGTCGTCAGGAACAACCTCATACGTTCTGCCGCACTCGCGCTGGGTATTCCACGCCGCGACTTCTTCGATTCCGGCACCATCAACTGTGCGCCGTCGAAAATGCGTTCCTTTGTTCGTCCTTTCGATAGCTTGAGGTCGAAGAAGTACGGAGATGGAATTAACTTCATGAGAATTCCAAGGGCCCGGTTCTTCTCCACGACCAGGGCTTGCGGCCAGACGAAGAATTGCTTGACAAGGGCGCGATCTTCCGAACTCATGCTGTCCGGACGCAGTATCAACGCGGGCATTGATGCCCACAACGCGTACCCACTGTCCTGTAGAATGTCAGCTCGGTAGGCCTTGTAAACCAACGGCCCGTCAACGCCGGGAATCGGAGAGCCGTCGTCGACCTTGTAGACCACCGCCTGTCCGCCCTCTGCAAGTCTCGTAAGTCGTCCGAGTTTCGAGCGCTCTACGATGACATCGTCACGGGTTCGAGGCATGTGTTCCCCAAAGGATTACAGCGGTCCGATCGTCATCGGCATTCTTGTTGACAAAGCTCATGCTCTGCAAAAGTTCCAATTTACTTCTGGGTTTCGACCATCGCTCGTAAAGGTATCTGGCTACAGGACTTTCACCAGTCTCGATCACCTCCCCGATACCATCGGTACACAGTATTACTGTCTGGTCCGGTTCAAGATTGTACGATCGGACAATCGGCGGGCCAGGATCCAGTGGCAAAGGGATTACTGAGTTATCAATCAGCGCGCTATCCAAACATTTTCCCTGGTGCACGGTTCCGAGGCCGCGCACAGGGTCGAGGACGAACAACGAACTGTCGCCGCTGATCCGCACCCACGTTACCGGCAGAACGCCGTCCAACGATCGTGTAGTCGGTGCGACCAGTACGTCGCAGGTGGTCGCCATCTGTGACGCGAGTGCGCGATCGCTCGGATTGGGTCCTTCGGTACCATGCATGATTACACGTGTACTGTTGTGCTGGACACGCTCCCGCGTGCGTCTGGCGACCCCTTCCCAGTCGATCGAAACTGTGTTCCTCGCCAGTTCACGTTCCGTTTCCTGGACGGCCGCAGTGACCGCCCAAGTGGCCGCCTGATGAGAGTAGCGGGCGGCGCCGACACCGTCGGCGATCGCCGCGATAACCCAATGCCCCGAGACGATGAGCGCATAAGCGTCTTGGCGGGGAGTCTGCGCATAGTGATGGCTAGCACCTCTGACACTTGCCGCCCCAACGAAAAGGTCGTCAGAAACCCTCCCGGCATCGACCACCGTGTCCGGATGGTGTCCTCCACCGACAGAATTCAGCACATTGGGCACGATGCGCTGCATGGATGCCGGGTCTCCCACCAAAGCGCTGCCATTGTAGAAGCCGGCTGTAGCGACGACGTGATCAGTTGCGGACGGAAGAACCCAGACCGGCTCGACAACCGAGCCAAGGCTCAGAGCTCCGAGTTGGTGTCTATCTTGAGATTCATCGTCTCGTTCGAGAGTATCGTCGCTCTTAACCTCCGATGCCATCTCCCCGTCGGATAATTGCGCCTCGCGCGAACCCGAGGCATGCGGGAACTCATCACTCTGAGCGCGTTCCGCTGAACCTCGTTCTTCGGCGAGGTGCTGGACCGATAAGGTTGTCGTTGTTTGCTCGGCATCCATTGGCCCGTCGAGCTCAGACATCTGCCGCCTCCACCACGGGAGCCAGCGGCAGCGCCGCACTAGGTTGCGAGGTCATAGTCGACGAAGACACTCGGGTCGATCGGCTTGATCTCCGCAAAGGAATCTTCCTCATCGGGTACCGCTGCCGACGACGCATCTTTGAGAGTTGCAACCATGCTGAGCATCAGATCCGAAATGAAGCCTGCCAACGCATCACCCGGCGACACCCCTTTACGCGAAAGAATTACCTCCCCAGTCACCTTGTCATCATCGCTACAGGTCTCAGGATTCCTCCATACGTACTTCGTTAGTGTCTCTTTGGATACCTTCGTGCCCACGCCGAACAGTGAAATCAGCGGAAACGCGGCGAATTCGGGGGCAGTTAACTCATCGAAGGCTTTCTTTCGATCGCTGTCGTTGCAGATGGGTTCACCGTCGGTGATCATAAAGACCGCCGGGCGGTACACTTTCGCACCGTCAGCTTTCAGCATCTGATAGTCAGCCTCGATGCGCTCACGTAGAAGACGGAATACGTTGGTGTAGCTCGTTCCACTCGAAGGAACCAAGGCTACATCTTCTGGCAGATCCGAGCCTTTGGACAGGGGCGCGATTACTTCGGCTTCGTCGTTGAAAGCAATGAGGCAGAAGCGCGAGCGTTCCTCTGCGACAGGGTTGTCGAGGCACGCGTCCACGATCGATGGAACCAACTCGTTCGCTGCGTCGATCTTGCCGTCGTCCTTCATCGACCATGACCTGTCCACAGCCAGGTAGATGGGCAGAATACGCTGGGCTTCGTCCTGGAGTTCTTCATTCTGGACTGGTTTAGGCACCATGAACGCGCTCCTAGGGTAATCGATAGATTCGGGGGAATGCTAACCCGTGCCTACCCACTGCGCGAGGTGACACCCATAGCAGGAAAAATCTTCATCTGAACGGACTACTAATGAGCAACGCACGCCTTGCAGAACACATCCACAGAAGGTGTGAATCGGATGACTGCGCGATATGCTCTGGTGTCTTGAACTTCCCCGGCACGGCGCGGACCCATCACTGACCGATCGGAGACTCTTCATGTCTGGCACTGCTCTGATCTTTGTGTTGGATCGCGACGGGCTGGCGTCCAAGAACTGGTCATGGATGAGAGCCAGGGCTGAGCACCGTGGCGGATCTGGTTCGCTGATAGCGGTAGTCGTCGCCGAAGGCGAAGTAGTCCACTCGCTTGTCCCGGCAATCAGAGTTGCCGACACTCCGGCAGAGATTTCCTTCCCAGAGTTTGCATCAAACGCAGGCGTGGGTGTCGAGGCGAAGTTGAGTGAGCACCTTCATATGATCGCTGCTCAGACCCAGGCACACCGGCTCGATGTAGACGCCACGGGCAGTGCTGCGCTTGTGACAGCTGCCAAGAAGGCTGCCGCTCAGGTGTCGGGTGCCGCGATGACCGCCACACAGGTGCTAGAAAGCGGCATCACCGCGACGGCCGGAACGTCGGCGCCAGGTCAGCGAAGGGGTAGGCGTCTTCGTCGCAGGGTGATCGATACGCTTCTGCACCTTGTCTGGCTCTGCCTTCTGCTTGGACTGTTCATTCCCGCCGACACATCTGAGTTGGCCGCGCACGTCTCGTGGCTTATTGTCGTAGTGGGAATTCCTCTACTGCTAGGTGCTGTAGTACTCCGTGACGCCGAGGTATACTGGTTTTTGTCGAACTTTTATACCCTGCTGATCGCCATTCCTCCGCTACTCGGGTGGACTCTGTCGCTGAATCCTCAGATCTCATTCGACTTTATCGACTCAAATTACAATCCGTTGTTGTGGGCCTGTGATCTCGGAGCTCATTTCGCACAATTTCTCATGGGTCTACCAATTGGAGTATGGGTAGGCGTGGAATCCGTTGCCCTCGTAGCAGTGCTGATCACCCAGTTGCTTGTGTCAAGTTCACTAATCGACGTCTGATCGTGTCATGAAGTTGCCGGAGAATGGAACCGGATACTCTTGTGTGGTCTGCGGAGCACCGATTCGTGGTGACCATTTCTATCTCCAGGCCAGGGACGCCCGGTTTTGTCGAGCACACCGCAATCTTCCGCGATGTACCTTCTGCGGGCTACCTGCCGGGTACCGGATGGAGGAGATAAACTATTGTGCACTGTGTCGACGTGATGCGGTCTCGGACGATCGAGCGGTTAATTTGGCCCAAAAGTCTATGGTCCAGTTGCGCAGGTTGGGATTGAAATTTGCCGTAAAACCCGGTTTCAGCCTCGCCTCCCGCAGCCCAAGGAGCGGAGATATCACCGGGCATTCGATCTTGGGTTGGACGAACGTCACAACCGTTGACAACCGGATATCGGACATCCAGATAATAGTTCGCAGACATATGCCAGCCATGAACATGATTGCCACGTTTGTGCATGAAGTGGGACACGCCTATGCATGTACTCTCGGGGTGAAGGATGAATACCTGGAAGAGGGTTTCTGTGAGGCTCTCGCCTACTATCACTTGAGTATGCACGTGCCCAATAGCGAATTGGTCGTGCACCAGATAGCGGGACGTTCGGATTCTTACGGTGAGGCGTTCCGTGCCTGTTCCACAGTAATTCGCCGGCACGGTTTCCCAGCGCTGATCACAAAGCTGCAGACCGCTAACTCCTAGTACTACAGCCGTAAATCGCGTTCATTGGTGCATAGGCCGCTTCGAAGCGTGCGCGCCCAGCGAGCGCTTCTGTGGCCCGATCCGATCGTGGCCATTGCACGACGACTGCCCGGCCGACCAGTGGCAGCGGGCGGCCATCACCGCTCGTAATGCGCGGCAGGTCGGCGTCGAGGTCCCGGCTGACGCCACAGCCGCAAGGCATACCAAGAGCATTTAGGTGCTGCGCCGAGACGATGACCATGTCAAGGGCCACCTGTTAGCGATGAGTACGGTTTTCCGCGCAGGTACCGGACCGGCGTTCAGTGTTTCGCAGCTCCGGTCAAGGGGCTGTAGCCCGATCTGACGAATGCCGGCTGGCATTGACACGTCGCAGCGATAGTTCACCCCACCAGCCGCGATCGTCGAGAGGATTCCGATGCCCGCGTGTCCGATGAGTGGGGATTCGAGGTGGCTGCTGTTCCTGTCGTCGTGTCGCAGAAGGCTCTGTCAACGTAGGCCGCGGCCCTTCTAGTCGAACGGCTCATCCCAGGCCCTGGATCAACCTCGACGTTGGAAATCCGCTTACGCCACAGGTGTTCGTGTCGTTCGACGTCCACGATTTCGACCGTCGAACACTACGTCCTTGCAGGCCCGGCGCGGAAGTGTCGCGACGAGTTGGCAGAGCCGTTCAGAATGCGTGTCGAACTGGTCGACTTGGGGTGCGGTTTCAAACACCGTCGGCGTCGCCGACGAACAGGCACTCCAGCGCGTACTTTTCATCGGTTTGGGCTAGGGAAACGCGGCCGGGTTCGCCGTAGTCTGGGCGCATCGAACGATCGGTGAGGGGGCAATCAGTGGGGGAATGCGCCGCATGCGCGCAGCAATTGGTGGTGTGCCCTAAATGCCAAGGGGAGGCGGGTCTCTGGGGAATCGCAGGGCGCCTCACCTGTCTGGCATGCGACGACACCGGCAAACTCTGTCCGACCCACGGGAAGTCGTGGCAAGCCTGACCCCAGGACACCTCCTCAGCGAGTCATCAACTGGCTCCGCTCGACCCAGCCGTCGGCCATACGCTCCAGCAGCAGCTGCGCCTTGTTGCTGACCGTGCGGTCGGCCTCGGAGTACCTGCGCATCACACGGCGCAGGTGTGAGCGCACAGTGCTCTCGGAAATGAAGTATTTCGTCGCGGTATCCCGGACGGTGGCTCCCAACGTGTAGGTGACGACCACTTCAAGTTCGCGTCCGCTCAGGTGCACACGGCCTTCGGTGCGGACTCCGCCGACGACGCTGCTGAGCGTCTGTTCGAGGGTGCCCGCCGCATAGGGCGAATCGAGCAACTCGATGCCCCGCGGATCATCGACCCGGACGCCGAGGCTGATGATGCGCGCGTCGAGGAAGGCATTCCCTCGCTGAACCTTCTCCAGGTTCCCCTCGCTGCGGACGAGCACGGCGGCCACGTGTGCCGGATCATTCTCCATCGCGTCGAGATCAACGATCCGAGCGCGGTAGCCGAAGCGCTCTATCAAGGCGACAAGCGCCAAGTCACCCAATTTCTGCTCGGCGATCACCGCGACCGACGGGTTCGCCGGCAGCGGATAGGCGTCAACCAGAAGGTCATCATTGATGGTGGCGGTCATTACGGCTCCTTGGCGGCTCAGATCATCCGGGGTGGAACGAGTCCTAATACAGACTCATGGGTTTGGCGGTCAACATCAGCCGTGGTCCGAACACCGTTCCTTCGCAGCCGAGCAACTCATCCCCCAAAAAGACAGAAGTCATGCCTGATCACGCACGGCGATGGCCTATGAGGCATCATTACGCACATGCCAACCGGCCTCCGCATCCTGATCGCGTCACCTCTCGGCCACGTGGTGGCGGCTCCTCTCGAGTCCGCATTTGCCGATGTCACGGTGGTGGTGGCGCGCGACAGGAACGAGTTCTTGAGTTCCGTCGCCGCCCGGGTGCGGTTCGATGTTGTCAGCGCGGACCTGGTTTTCAATCGACCAGATCTGGAGTGGACTTTCGACGGACTCGATGTGATAGAGGGGCTGCGCTCGGCCAATCGGCTAGCACCGGTTTTGCTCGCGACCCAGGGTCACTCCATGGAAGAGGATCACCTCGCTGAGGCTCGGCTGCGCTCCGATGTGTCGGGTGTGGTCGCAAAGTCCGACGGCCTGCAAGTGTTCATGGACTCACTGAAGTCCGTCGCTCTCGGTCAGCACCTGAACTTGTCAGTGGCCAAAAGCCCTCGCCCATCGCTGTTCGAGCTCTTCGACGGGCGGCGGGGAACCACCGCCGCCCGTCTCGCCGGCGCGATCGCCTCGGGTAACGCTGCCGACAACGCCACCTTGGCCGCGGCCGCGAAGGTCTCCCCCAACACCGCAAACAAGGTGGCGACCAACTACATCGGGCCGATGATGCGCGCCCGCAACGAGCACGACGAACGGTTGCCGCTCACCCAGCCGTCGGTGTATCGCTGGTGCGGCTTGCACGCGCGCTACATCGTGAGCTGGTGCCGCAGGCACGGCCACGACGATGTACTGAGACCCGCTCGCTGAAGCCACACGCGTCTAATCACCAGAGCCGCGAAGCACGGCGTCGGCACATACCGATACACGGCCGGACACCACGTCATCCCCGACGACGATGCGGCGTGCGGTGATCGCCCCTACGGCCCCCGCGAGAGTCGCCGCTGAACCAAGCTGCGGCCAAGACGGGATACTCACGCCAACCTCGCCGAGTGCCGAGCGGGTCCGCGGTCCGATGTCCGCGCCGACGATTGCCTCGGCAATGCGGGTGCGGTTGCCTGGGTCCCGCAGCTCCGCGGTACTGAGGGTGTCGATGTCACCGGCACGGCCGTGGAACAGCGGGTAGTCGGGGTCTAGGTCGTAACGCTCCACATCGACGATGACGTTGTCGCCGTCATCGGTCACCATCACTAGCGGGATGCCTGCAGCTCGAGCACGACGTCGGATCGCCACCTTGGCGGCAAGATCGTCGACCTCTTCGAGGATAACGTCAGGCTGGCATCGCGAGCCGCCACCGAAGAAGGAGTCAGCGAACTCGTCGGTGACGCCGTCGACGAAGACCTCGGCCTCGAGGTAAGGATCGGTCTCCAACAGACGCCGCCAAGCGAGTTCTGCCTTGCCCACACCGAGATCGCATACCGATGCGGGCAGACGGTTGAGGTTGGTTGGTCCCAAGGTGTCCGGGTCGGCGATGCGAACCCTCCGCGCACCCGTGAGAACGCAAGTGTGTAGCAGTGACGCTCCCACGCTTAGCCCGGCGACCGCGATAAGCGCGCTCGACCATCGATTCTGTTCGTCGTCAGTTATAAGGAAGCTGTTTCGTGAAGTGCGGAGCCGGTGGAAGAGGGCCGGTTCGGGAAGCCGCACCATCGTCGACCGCCATCCGAAAACGACGTACCGGCTGTACGGATCGGCATTTTCGAGATCGACTGTGGGCAGGTTGCCGTCGAAACGACGAAGTGCGGCAAGTTCGTCGACGGCCGCGTGCCAGCCATCGACGACATCGAGCTTGGTGCGGAGTTCGCTGATACGCGCATGGTCGTCAATTGGATGCAGGATCTCGATCACTTCATGCCTCCGCTGACGTAGGTGTGCTTGATCTGGGGCGCAGCGAAAGGCCCCGTCCGATATCCGAACAGCGTGATCTGTGGATCGGTGCGCTCGCCATGCTCGGTGCGCAGGGCTCGGAACTCATCGTTGGCTGCCAAAAGCGAATCCAAGCAAAGGACCCGAAGCCGTTGCGCCAGAGACGACGTCGCGTCGGTCCCGGCGGCCAATTCAACGCTGACTCGCAACACCGGGTCGTGCGACTCGTCGGGCATTCCGTCGACGACGAAGCGCCCGGTCACCGAATCGGTAACCAACGTGGCATCGAACGCTTCCGCAAGATGAGAGGGGTAGATGTTGGACGAATAGAACGTGGTCGCGACGTCGGTTCGGCCGCTCAGCACCACGTATGCCGCGGCTGGGTCGACCTGCGCGGCGAGCTCTGAGTGACCACACTCAATGAGCTCGTCGCGCAGGCGATCTGCGCTGAACACTGCGCCGCGATCGTTGATGCGGTACCGGATCAACGGCAGTACCGAGTTGATGGTGAACAGTAGGTACCCATCCTCAACCTCCACGTACCGGCGCATCGGATCGACAGCCACCAGCGTGGGCGGTCGTGTGCTCTCGAGACCGAAGATCGCCGCGCCCAGACGACTACCGGGTCGGGCCGCGCGTCGAACCGCGATCGTCAACGGCGTCTCGTGACCCATAACGCCGGCTTCAGCGGTGCCGTACATGACGCAGACTCGATCGGGTTGGCCGGGACGCCCTATGCGGCTCAGCACATGATCACGCCAACCTTCCCCGATCGCTTCGCCTGCGAGCAGAAGGTAAATGTCCTGGGCAAGGTCGTCGTCGGATGCCTGGTCGAGCAGATCCTTGATCAGCGGCGGGTAGCCCGCGAGGACGACCTTCTCGTAATAGGGGCCCAGCTCGGTGAGGTTGCGCAGTGCGGCGGCAACGTCGATACCAGTCGTAGTCACCGAGACGCGAGCGCCCTTCCCACGAAGCGCGAGGAAGGTCTGATACGTGTACGTACCGCCGATCCATGTACCCATGGCGAAACAGACGATAACCAGTGTGGACTCGGCGCCGATCCCGAAGTTCTGCTCGAGGATTCTGCCGTAGAACACGGTTGCGTCGTCCAGAGCGACCTGGTCACGGGGAAAGAATGCGGGGCTTCCGGTGGACCCAGATGTCGCCGACCAACTGCCCGTCGCGGTGATGTCGCCAAACCACAGCAGTTCAGGGAGGGGTGAGCGCCGTAAGTATTCCTTGCTGGTGATCGGCAGGTCGCGCAGGTCCCGGAGCGGCTTGTCCGCCGCTCCTCGGGCAAGCACGAGGCGGCGGTACGCCGGAACGTCGCGCGCCGCGCGATTCGCGAGATCAAGCGCCTCTTCAACGCCGGCAATCTGTTTCACAATTGGTTGCATGGTGCCTCCAGGTTCTCGGTTGTAACCCGGAAGCCGTTTCCCCACCCGAGAACCAACAAAGGCTCCTGTTTACCTCGATCGCCGCTGCCGAAGAGGGGGCGGACGTACTGAGAATCTGCGATTGTTCGCGCGTCTCCTCCCAGCACTGGAAACTGGCCACTCCGTAGAGCGGTGACGCCAAACTATGCAGAACTAACGACACTCAACTCTGCATCGGCGAGCGAACTTCAGGTGTATTCGTGCATGACCTCAGCGCTGATATGTCCTCACAAGTGCTGACTTGCGCAGAGGCCGGGGGCAGCATTCTTTATGCTCGGTTCACCCGAGTACATCAACTACACACTCGCGCGCAGCGCATTTTCCGGGGAGACCTCAATGACTGCCGACGTCGTCAGCGAACTCGACACCGCACCTTTGAAGGCTGCCAGGACTTTGGACGCTGCCAAGACCGCACCCACTGCGGTGATCATCGCAGAACACGACGTCATCGACTCGGCGCTGGCCGTGTTCGTCGAGGATGCAGGGCATCGCGCCGTCATCATCGACCTCGACAACGCCACCGATTCACTCGGCGGACTCGACGCCCCGGGCATCACGATCGTGCGGTCCGCGCGCCGCGTCGCTCAGGTTCGGTCCATCCGCGCGCTCAACGGCACCGTGATCGGCGCGATCGGCGTGCCTGTGTCGGACGCACGCAGCATCGACATCACAGACCCCGGCCACGCGCTCGACGTCCTGGCCGCGATGGCAGGAAAGTCGGAGTCGGCCCAACCCCGCGTCCCCCGCATCCACCTCACCGAACGCGAGCGCGAGATCCTCACCGCGTACGTCCTCGGTGCAACGCTGCGCGAGACGGCTCGCCGGTTCTTCATCGCCGAGAGCACGGCACGCGAACACTATCGGCGGGTTCGGCAGCGGTATCTCAACGCAGGCCGACCCGTCTCCAACAAGGCCGAGCTGCTGCTCGCGCTCATCGCCGACGGCTGGGTGCGGCCCGAGCAACTGTGAGCCAGCGAGTGAAAGCCGACGCCCCGCGCTGATCAGTAGTGTTGAACCATGCGCGTGCAACGGTGGGTGGCAACTGGCCCCGGCGGTCTCGACGACTTCGCGTTCATCGATGATCAGCTACATCCACCCGGGCCGGGCGAGGTCAGCATCGAGGTGCTCGCCGCAGGCGTCAATCCCGCCGACCTCAAGCACACGCTGACCGCATCGGACTTCCCCGTCCCCGTCGGCTATGAGGTGTCCGGAGTGATCGCGGCACTCGGGCCGGGCACCGAGATCGCTTCTGGCGCAGCATCTCCGGGCGACGACGTCCTCGCGTTCCGCGTCTACGGCGGATACGCGACCGCGTTGACGGTGCCCGCGGAGAAGGTGTTCGCACAACCTTCGACGGTCGATGAGGCCTCGGCTGCGAATCTGCTGCTTGCTGGCACGACGGCCGCCGACATGCTCCGGGCATCACGCGCAGCGACCGGCGACACGATTCTCCTACACGGCGCGTCGGGTGCGGTCGGCATGGCGGTGTTGCAACTCGCGCTGCTGCGCGGCATCACCGTGATCGGGACGGCGAGTCCGCGCAGTTTCGAGCGGGTCGTCGAATTCGGTGGTCTCCCAGTCGAATACGGGCCTGGTCTGGCCGATCGTGTTCGCGCGCTGGCCCCGAACGGCGTCGACGCCGCGCTCGACGCCGCCGGTACAGACGAGGCCATCGATACATCCGAGGAGTTGGTCGCCGACCGCTCGCGCATCGTCACCATCGTGGCGCGCGACCGCGCACAGCGAGACGGATTTGTAGCTCTTGGTGGTACGCAGCCCGAGAGTGCCGCCTACCGCGATTCGGTTCGAGCGGAGTTGATCGCACATGCCGCGGCAGGCGATCTGGTGGTTCCGGTCGCCCACACCTTCCACCTGTCACAAGCGCGCGCGGCACTCGAACTCGTCTCGGGCGGACACGCAGGCGGCAAGGTCGCGCTGCTGGTATGAGACTGATGAAGGTCGTGGCCGAGGAGGATAGTGCCCCAAGGAAAGTCGTGGCACAGTGAGAGACGTGTTGCTGCCCTATCTCGTCCCTGCCGCGCCGGATGATCCCGACGCGGTGATCGTCGGCGACGACGTGCTCTCGCGCGAAGACCTCGTCGGTGCGGCAACCGCTGTCGCAGAACGCATTCGCGGCGCACGCACGCTGGCCGTGCTCGCCCATCCGACTATCGAGACAGTGCTCGCCGTCGTCGGCGGCCTCATCGCGGGAGTTGCGATCGTTCCCGTGCCGCCGGATTCCGGCCCGCGAGAACTCGAGCACATTCTGACCGACTCGGGCGCTCAGGCGTGGCTCGGCGCCGCGCCCGACTCGACGCCACTGCCGGTGATCCCGATTCGACGCTTCGCCCGCTCGTGGCATTCGCATCCAGAACCGCCCGGCGAGTCGACCGCGCTGATCCTGTACACCTCGGGCACCACAGGCCTCCCCAAGGGCGTGCCGATCACCCGCCGCGCGATCGCCGCGGGACTCGACGCGCTGGCCGATGCGTGGGCGTGGACCTCCGACGACACTCTCGCCCACGGCTTGCCGCTGTTCCATGTCCACGGGCTGATCCTCGGCGTTCTCGGCCCTCTGCGCCGCGGCGGCAAGCTGATTCACACGGTCAAGCCCTCCCCCGCGGGTTATGCCGACGCGGCCGCGCGCGGTGCGTCGATGTTCTTTGGCGTGCCGACGGTCTGGACACGTATCGGCGCCGATCCTGCTGCAGCGCAGTCGCTTTCTTCCGCACGGCTACTCGTGTCGGGAAGTGCCCCACTGCCCGTCCCGGTGTTCGACAGGATTCGCGAGCTGACCGGACACGAGATCGTCGAACGCTACGGCATGACCGAGACCATGATCACCGTGTCGACCCGATTCGACGGCGAGCGCAAACCGGGCTGGGTGGGAATGCCGGTGCGCGGCGTCGAAACACGGCTGCGCAGCAGCGAGATCGATTCCGGTGCAACAGATCTGCCGCACGATGGCGAATCCGTCGGCGACCTTCACGTACGCGGGCCGATGGTCGGGTCGGGATACCTGAACCGACCGGAGGCCACGGCGCAGAGTTGGCTCGCCGACGGCTGGTTCGCGACCGGCGATGTCGCGGTGATCGGCGAGGACGGCATGCACCGCATCGTCGGACGCGCGTCGACGGATCTGATCAAGTCGGGCGGATTTCGCGTTGGCGCAGGCGAAATCGAAACCGTCCTACTCGGACACCCCGCCGTCGACGAGGTCGCGGTGATCGGTGTTCCCGACGACGACCTCGGCCAGCGGATCGTCGCCTATGTCGTCGGGTCGGCAGTCGCCGACGACGAGCTCATCGGGTTGGTAGCCACCGAGCTGTCCCATCACAAGCGGCCCCGCGAGATTCGGCGCGTCGACTCACTTCCACGCAACGCGATGGGCAAGGTGCAGAAGAAGCTGTTAGCGCAGTGACCTGTCCGCTCGGCCGCCGCTGTTCACCCGCCGTCGGTGTTGGACCGCCTCGCCACCGAGAACGTCATCATTCCCTCGTACTACGGACAACCAGCTTCTATGTTCCCGTCAGCCGTCCGTGGGTAGGGTGGCTGGCGCGTCGACATTATGTCCGACTTGTCACTTAAGATATGACCGTCATTCGACAGTGGCTCCCGCCACACCGCGGCAGAAAGGCACGATCATGGGCGTCAGCCTGAGCAAGGGTGGAAACGTATCGCTGACCAAGGAGGCTCCGGGCCTCACGGCTGTCGCAGTCGGACTCGGCTGGGATGCGCGGACCACCACCGGAGTCGAGTTCGACCTCGACGCCAGCGCAATCGCGTGCGGCACCGACAAGCGAGTGCTCTCCGATCAGCACTTCGTGTTCTTCAACAACCTCCGCTCGCCGGAGGGCTCCATCGAACACGCCGGTGACAACCTGACCGGTGAAGGTGACGGCGACGACGAGGTCATCAACGTCGACCTCGCGGGCACCCCTCCCAACATCGATTCCATCGTCTTCCCGGTCTCGATCTACGACGCCGACTCGCGTAGTCAGTCGTTCGGCCAGGTTCGCAACGCTTACATCCGGGTCGTCAATCGCGCCAACGGCTCCGAGATCGCCCGCTACGACCTGTCCGAGGACGCGTCGACCGAAACCGCGATGGTCTTCGGAGAGCTCTACCGCAACGGTGCTGACTGGAAGTTCCGCGCTGTCGGCCAGGGCTACGCGTCGGGTCTCGCGGGTATCGCCCGCGACTTCGGCGTCAACGTCTGATCCACGTCGCTTCGATGCCGCGCCTGACATTCGCAGGCGCGGCATCTGGCTTGTTTGACTGCGTGTGCCTGGTACCTGGACACGTGGTCCTCCTACTTCGGTGATGCAAGAAAGGCCGCTCCACCGTGATCTTCCGAATTTTCGGGCTGTCCATCGCCATCACGATCGTTTCGCTGGTGGTCGCATTTATCTATGGCGGCCCTACCGCCCTGTTCCTCACACTCATCCTCGGCATCCTCGAGGTGTCGCTCTCCTTCGACAACGCGGTCATCAACGCAACCGTGCTGCGACGCATGAGCGCGTTCTGGCAGAAGATCTTCTTGACCATCGGTGTGTTGATCGCGGTCTTCGGCATGCGGTTGGTCTTTCCTCTCGTGATCGTCTGGTTGAGCGCCAAGCTGAATCCTGTCGAGGCGCTGCGTCTCGCGCTCAATCCACCGACCGACGGCTCTCCGACCTACGAGCAGATCATCACCGACGCGCACCCGCAGATCGCTGCGTTCGGTGGCATGTTCCTGCTGATGTTGTTCCTCGGCTTCATCTTCGAGGAGAAGGAGATTCACTGGCTGCGCTGGATCGAGCGCCCGCTCGAGCGCATCGGCAGGCTCGACCAGCTCTCCGTTGTCGTCGCTGTCGCCGTCCTCGTCATCACCGCTGAATGGATTGCACCCGACGACGAGCGCTCGACGGTGCTCTTCGCCGGCGTACTGGGCATGACCACCTACATCCTGGTCAACGGGCTCGGAGAGTTGTTCAACACACCGGAAGAACTCGAAGAAGGCGCCGAATCGGAATCGCTGCCCCGCTCGGGCCCCAGCGATCTCGCCAAGGCGACGGGTAAAGCAGGCTTCTTCCTGTTCCTCTATCTCGAAGTGCTCGACGCGTCGTTCTCATTCGACGGCGTCATCGGAGCATTCGCCATCACCGCCGACCCGATCATCATCGCGTTGGGCCTCGGCTTCATCGGCGCGATGTTCGTGCGCTCGCTGACCGTCTTCCTCGTTCGCAAGGGCACGCTCAGCGAGTACGTCTACCTCGAGCACGGCGCTCACTGGGCGATCGGCGCCCTGGCGCTGATCCTCATGTACTCGATCGGTACTCACGTCCCCGAAGTGGTCACGGGCCTTGTCGGCGTCGTGCTCATCATCGCGGCTTTGATCTCCAGCATCATTCGACGCCGCAACCACCCCGAAGACACCCCGGAAGGAAAATCCGATGGCGATCAACATGAACAAGGTGACACTGAGCAAATCGACCCCGACGGTCTCGCTCGCCAAAAGGGGTGACGGCCAGGGAAACATGCGCGTCAACCTCAACTGGGACCAGGGTTCCGGCGGAGGTAGATTCTTCAAGCGCTCCTCGGGTATCGACCTCGACCTCGGGGCCATGTATGAGCTCGCCGATGGCAGTAAGGGCGTCGTGCAGGCGCTGGGCAATTCGTTCGGCTCGCTCGATCGTGCGCCCTACATCGTGCTCGACGGCGATGATCGCAGCGGAAGCAACACCGGTGGCGAGAATCTGCACATCAACCTCTCCGACATCGGACGCTTCCGTCGAGTCCTGATCTTCGCCTACATCTACGAGGGCACCCCGAACTGGTCGTCGGCCAATGGCGTGGTGACGCTGTTCCCGAGTTCAGGGCCCCAGGTCGAGGTTCGCCTGGATTCAGCAGACGACCGCGCGGTCTCATGTGCCATCGCGATGCTCACCAGCAACGGCAACGAGCTCAGCGTCAACCGCGAGGTGCGCTATATCCAAGGCGCGCAGCGGCACATCGACGAGGCCTACGGCTTCGGGATGAACTGGACGGCGGGCCGCAAGTAGCACGTACGCCGAAACCTCAGCCCTGCTGCTGCCCCAACTGACGGGAGACCTGCTGATTGATCTGCTGCAGACCCGGCACCGAGAGTCCGGACAACTGTCCCTGAATGGCGCGGACGATGGAGAAGTCGCTACGGACCTTCTCGCTCGACTGCACGAGAACGGTTCCGCTGCCGGTGAAGTCGAATTGCTGTTCCTCGCCCGACTGCACACCCATCCGGTGAGCGGTTGCCGCGATCAGGTCGGTGACCCACGACTGGTCGTAGTGGTGGCTCGGTGACGGGCAATCCGCCCAGCCCACAAGCGCTTCCGGGTCGACCCGCACCGGAGGTTCGACGAACATGACCGGACCGTTCGACGATGCGAGGAACTTGCCCGTGCCGAGCAGGGTGAGGAAGCCGGGCACGATGGACTGTTTCAACGAGAGTTGCGGTTGGAACGCGAGGAGATTCGCAGCCCTGATCGTCAGGTTGCCATCTTCGAGGTCGTAGGAATTGATGTTGTATCCACGGTCTCCGATGATCAGCTTCCCGTGTCCCTCAGCCACCACGAAATCGCTGAGATACAAGGGCGCAGAGAACTGTTGGGCCACCATCTGGAGGAGCTGACCGTTCAACCCGTGCTGTAACGAGGTGAACTTCATCTGCCCGTAGAACGCGATCATCGCGCCCTTCGACATGAACCACGGTGCGTTGAGCTCGATGCAGAACGAGTAGTCGTTGCCTTCGATGTTGTCGTCGGCCGGCAGCGACATCGGATTCCACACGGTGTTGAGTGCGCTCACAACTTCTCCTCTGACGCCTGTACGTACACGACTCCCTGACCCGCACACTGCAACTGCAGTGCCTCGCCACCCGTTCGGCCGACGTTGCGCCAACTGACGTTCGACGTCAGCGTGGTGGCCACCTGCCCCGCTGCCGCGACGTACGCCTGGGGATCGACGGTGACGGGCGGACGGTCGGGGGCGACCCCGAGTTCGAAGACGCCGCCATGGCCGAGGATCACCACCTGCCCCTGACCGGACAACTGAGTGGTGAACATGCCCTGCCCCGTGACCGCGCCCGCCGCAGCGGACCGCAGCGAACCGAACAGTCCGCCACCACCGCCGCCACCGCCCTGGGCGGTCACCGACACCACTGATGCCTGCAGGCCGGACGTGTAGGCGAGCGTGCGTGATGCTTCGACGCGGATCAAGCCGCCGACCCTGCCGACGTCGACGACCTCTACCTCGATCCCCCGGAACCCGAAGTGCACGACTCCCTGTCCGGTGGCGAGGATCGTCGACTCGTGTTCGCCTGCGAGTCGATGTCCGATCGCGCCGCCGATCCCCGACATCCCGCCCGATCCCGGCCCGACACCGGCGATCTGGTGCGGCGCGAACCGCACGTCGCCCGTGTAGAACAGCATCGCCCCTCTGCGGGCGACCACCGGTCCGGACTGGGCGACGTCGACCGACACGACCTTGCTGTTGACCTTGGTGAACATGCTCCGCCTACCGTTCCGCCGGCTGAATCGACACCACGCCGGTTCCGTCCCAACGCAGCGAGAACGCTTCGGCGCTGCCCTGCCCGATGGCCGAACGCCACGACACATCGGTCACGAACGACTGCGAGAGCGCGCCACGCGCACAGACGAACGCGTTGGGGTCGACGATCAGCGGATACTGCGGCGAGACCTCGAGGTGAATCAGCGGACCACCATTCGACACGATGCCGACCTGGCCGGTTCCACTGACCGTCGTCGTGAACAGTCCTTGGCCACCTGTCGCGCCGTGCATGCCCGCGAACGTGACATTCGTCTGGAGGTTGCCGTTGAGAACCATCAGTTGCTGCGACTCCACCTGCAGCGTCTCACCGCTCAATTCGATGATCGTCGTCTCCGCGGCGTTGTGCGCGAAGTAGACGACGCCGGTACCGCCGGCCTCCATGAGCGACAACGATTCGCCGGTTGCCCGACGCTTGATCCCGGCGACGAGTCCGTCGCCACCACCGAACCCCGCGGATTTGAAACTGACCTGGCCCTCATAGGCGACCATCGAACCGGAGAGCGCGCGAACCGAGGTGTTGTTCAGTCGCGCCTCGATCACCCGCTTGGATCGCTGTACCAGTTGCACGTTCATCCTCCCGTCGTACCTTGACGAAACTAGTCGATAGCATCAGACGGTGGGCAGTAGGTTCTGGCAGCGGGGAGAGCGTGGCAGCTCAGGCATGCCTGCCGACACCGCGGCGTCGGTCCAGCAGATGACCACAGCATTCCTCGAGTCAGAGCAAACACTGAGCAGCATCGACGGCGCGGTCGCCACGGCTCACGAGATCGAGCCGCGAACTCGGCTGCGGGACGAGTGGAATGCATTGCGGGAGCGCTACTCCCAGGCGACCGCCGGCTACCTCGACCTCTCGAACTCACCACGGCCCGCGCGGGGCGAACTCGCGCGGTGCACAGACGCGTTGCGGTCTCTCCAGGTCGAGATGCAGCGTTTCGCCGCCGCCAACTCCGCCGAACTCGGCCGCGCGTCGCGTGCAGTCGACGAGGTCGCATCCCTCGAACGTCAGACTCAGGTCGCGGCGACGCAGCTGCGCGGGGTGATGGCCCAAACGCCGGCATCCCTCACGACGCTGCACAGCGTTCGCCTCGCCACCGAGAGGTTCGACGCCGCGCTGACCGAACAGCGCGCGGCATCGGGCCTGCTCGCGAGGCGGGCAGCCGCTCAACGCGTGCTGGCCGCGCGCCAGTCGCTCGAGGACGCGCTCGCCGATGCGCCGTCGCTCACCGAGCGCGGCCAGCGGGTCATCCGCTCGGTCGACACACGCCGCAGCGGGATCGTGACCCGCGCGGAGCGCATGCCCGGCGAACTCTCGACTCTCCGCAGAGAGTTCAGCCTAGAGTGCTCACTCGATCTGCAAGACAATGAGCAGGTCTATTCGCGGTTCCTCGACGCCGCCGATCACCGATTGGCACAGGCCCGATCGCACCTGTCCGACGCCCCTGACCTCGCCATCAGCGAGGCCGAAGCAGCGCGCGACGAACTCGACGGTGCAGAGCAGGCCGTGGATGCGGTCGCCGACAGGTTGCGTGGTCTGCGAGAGGTGCGCGCCGACCCGGGAGCTCTCGAACAGCGCGTGCGGTTCCGCCTGCGAGACGCGCAACACTTTGCCGTCGATAACGCTCTGGTTGACGAATGGGGCTCAGTGCTCGATGCTCAGGCCGACCGAATTGTCCGTTCACGGAGTGCCCTCGATCGGGTACATCCCGACTACTGGACGTATTCCACGGAGTTGACCACGATTGAGCGCCGCATCGTCGAGATCGTCGAGCGGATGAGGGGGCAGGTGGCCAGGCGATGACACTCACAACCGATGCGCCAAGTGCGAGTCGGGCAGGCAACGGCGCCAGGCACTTTCGTCATCTCCCCGCGTCGACGCGGGAACGCTTGTTCGTCACGCAACCGTCGCCGGTCTCCACCTCGTGGTCGACCGACCGTCTCGCCATCGCGCTTGGCGCCACCCTCTACGTGCCCGCGACGCGTCCCGACCTCGCCGAAGTGATCACACGCCGACACGCCGACGGCGTCGTGTCGATGGTCATCGACCTCGAAGACGCGATCGCCGACGGCGATCAGGCCGCCGCCATCGAAAGCGCTGTGGACGCCCTGCGTCGACTCGATTCGACTGCCGCGGCCGAGATGATGCTGTTCGTTCGCGTCCGCTCCGCCGATCAGATCGCGACGATCAGCGAGGCGCTCGGCTCGACGAACTCGCTCATGGGATTCGTACTCCCGAAATTCGACGCCGATAACGCACACGAATTCTTGATTGCGGTGCGGAAGGCCGGTATTCGAGCCGGTAGGCACTTCTGGGCAATGCCGGTACTCGAGTCCGCTGGCATCGTTCACCGCGAGAGTCGCGAACACCACCTGTCGGTGATCGCCGACGCGATCGACGAGCACCGATCCCGGGTGCTCGCCATCCGCATCGGCGCGACGGACATGTGCGGACTGTTCGGCATCCGCCGCGACCGCGACCTGACCATCTACGACGTCCGCGTCGCAGCCGACGCGATCGCGTCGATCATCAACCGGCTGGGACGATGCGACTCCGCCGGGCACATCGTCACCGGACCGGTCTGGGAGTACTTCGCCGATCACGAGCGACTGTTCAAGCCATCGCTTCGGCAGACCCCGTTCCAGGAGCAGGGTGCCGTGTGGTTTCGCAGCCAGTTGGTACGCAAAGACCTCGACGGTTTGCTGCGGGAGATCGCGCTCGACCGTGCGAACGGTATGCACGGCAAGACCGTGATCCACCCGACCCATGCCGCCGCGGTGCACGCACTCAGCGTGGTGACCCACGAGGAGTACCACGACGCACTCGACATCCTCGCCTCAGACACCGGCGGCGTGCAGGCATCGACGTATCGGAACAAGATGAATGAGTCCAAGCCACACCGCAATTGGGCGTCACGCGTGATCGACCGGGCCGCCGTGTTCGGGGTCACCCACCCCGGCGTCGGCTTCGTCGACCTCCTCACCGCGATGGATCTCTCGTGACAACTACCAGTTCACGTGCAGCGCACGTCGTCGACTCCGCGGACGCCCCGAGCTGGGTCGCCGACACGTTCGGGGTGGCGATCACCGATCTCACAGATACCCCTTCTGGTGCTGAATCCGGTTGGAGCATCGACGAACTCGTCGTCCTCGGTCTGCGCCGCAATCGCAGGCGGGCACACCTGCTCGTGTCGACGGTTCTCGGCAAACACATCCCCACCCCGCCCGAACGCGTCCGCCGGGCCGCAGACGACCTCGCAGCGCTCGTCCGCGACCACATCGGCGTCGACGCGGCCGAGAAGTCGACGGTCCTCGGGTTCGCGGAGACGGCAACGGGTTTGGGCCACTGCGTCTTCCATGCGCTCGACGCTCACGCGTATCTGCACTCCACCCGTCGACGCCCACCGGGCGCGCTCACCATCGGGTCGTTCGAAGAGGGCCACTCACACGCGACAACCCATCTGTTGCAGCCGAGTTCGATCGAGGTGCTCTCCCCCGACCCCGACAGTCCACTCATCCTCGTCGACGACGAGATCTCCACCGGGGCAACCGCGCTACGGGCCATCACCGCGATCTGTGAGAGCACCGGCAGACGTGACTATGTGATCGCATCGCTCGTCGATCTGCGATCACCCGAACATCGGCAAGCCACAGACGATTTCGCGTCCAGCAACGATGTCCGGATCGAGTACGTATCGCTCGCGCAGGGCAGCATCGACCTTCCGGCAGGGCTCACCGATGCCGTATGGGAGACGCCGTCGACGCAGCTCAACCCACTCGGGACGCGAGGTGAGGTCGTCACGGTGACGCTGCCGTGGCCCGCCGATGTGCCCGAGGGTGGTCGTCACGGCTTCCTACGCTCGGACACACAGGAATTCACCAACGCTGTCGACGGTGCGGTGGCGGCACTGCTGCCCGAACTCGACTCGTCGAAAAGCACCGTGGTGGTGGGTCACGAAGAACTGATGTACCTGCCGCTCTGTATCGCGGAGGGGCTGGCCAAGGCCGGAATCCCCGCGACGTTCCAGACCACCACGCGCTCACCCGCGTTCGTCCGCGACGTCGACGGGTATCCGCTGCGCCGCGGCCTGACCTTCACCGCGCCCGAACACGACCCGGGGACACCGCGATTCGTCTACAACCTGCTCGACCCCGGCGGCTCGCCCGACCTTCCGCGCATCGTGTTGATCATCGACGACCCCGCGGACACCCCCGACCTCACGGCGCAGGGCGGAGTGCTCGACGTGATGACCGCGGCAGGCCACGACGTCGTCGTCGCGAAAGTCGCCGCGACCGGCCAAGTTGCGCTGCGCGACGCACGGAGCGCATCGTGACGGCTCAGCGACTCACCACAGAGGGAGCGCGGAACGCCGAGCTACGCGGCCCGGAGTTCGGCTCCTACGCACCCGATGAAGTGACCTGGCTTCTCAAAGACCTCTCGCACCTCGAACTCGAGGCCGACTTGGCCGTACGCGAACGCCGAATTCAAGCGGGCACAGCGCATTACGCGGAGTCTCTGCCCATCGAGTACCAGCCGGGAGTCGCATACCAGCAGTTGTTCGCCGACACCCTCGACGACTCGGCACAGCGCCTCGCGCACGCAGTCGGCGTCGTCGGAGAACTGATCATCGCCGAGCGACATCGCGAGCCGACGCTGGTGTCACTCGCGCGAGCGGGCACGCCGATCGGGATTCTCCTGAGACGCTGGCTGAATCATGTTCACGGCTGGGCCGCACCGCATTACACGATCTCGATAGTTCGCGATCGCGGCATCGACACGGTCGCCCTCGACCACATCACCGACCGCCACGACCCCGGATCACTGGTATTCGTCGACGGGTGGACCGGCAAGGGCGCCATCCAACGCGAGCTGACAGAGGCGCTCGACGCCTACGCCCGAAGCGGTGGGCCACGCCTCGCCGACGAAGTGGCCGTTCTCGCCGACCCCGGGTTCGCCACCACCACCTTCGGCACGCGCGACGACTTCCTCATCGCCTCGGCCTGTTTGAATTCGACTGTCTCCGGACTGATTTCACGGACGGTTCTCAACGCCGACCACATCGGCGACGGCGAGTTCCACGGCGCCAAGTTCTATCGACACCTTGCCGAGCACGACATGTCGAACCGCTTCCTCGACGTCGTGTCGGCGCAGTTCGACGCGGTACGCGAGGATGTTGCTGCAGACGTCGCCACTCTCGATGCCGCGGACCGCACGCCGACCTGGGCTGGCTGGGAGTCCGTGGAGGCGATCCGGGCGGAGTACGGACTCTCGTCGGTGAACTTCGTCAAGCCGGGCGTCGGAGAGACCACGCGGGTACTGCTGCGCCGCGTGCCGTGGCGAATTCTTGTGCGAGACAACGACCTACCCGAGCACCGCCACATTCGACTCCTTGCCGCCGAACGCGGGGTACCCGTCGAGGTGCGTGCCGACCTCGCGTACTCCTGCATGGGTCTGATCAAGGAGGACTCGTGACCGGATTGGTGGCGAGCGATCTCGACCGCACGCTCATCTATTCGCGTGACGCGATGGGGGAGATGCAGTTTCGTGACGCTTCTCCGGTGTGTGTCGAGATCTATCGCGACGCTCCGCTGTCGTACATGACGAGTTCGGCGATCACGCTTCTCACCGATCTACGCGCGCACGCACCCTTCGTCCCGGTGACCACCCGCACGCCCGAACAGTTCGGCCGCGTTCAGTTACCCGGAGGAACGCCTCACTACAGCGTGGTCAGCAGTGGCGGCCGCATCCTCGTCGACGGCGTCGACGACCACGGGTGGCGCAGCGGCGTCGAACGCGCCGTGGCCGCCGGTTCCGCACCGCTCGATGAAGTTCTTGCGCGATTGGCCGTTGCGGCAGAAGAGGATTGGGTGAGCACGCTGCGCACCGCCGACGACCTGTTCTGCTACCTGGTCGTCGACACCGAGCGCCAGCCCGAGCACTTTCTGCCCGAGTGGGAGCAGTGGTGCGCCCAGCGCGGGTGGGTCGCCTCGCAGCAGGGTCGCAAGATCTACGCCGTGCCCGAGGCCGTCACCAAATCCGCAGCGGTAGCGGAGGTCTACCGGCGGTGCGTCGACGATGGTTCGATTTCTGCCGGCGCCCCGGTCTTCGCGGCGGGCGACGGCAGGCTCGACGTCGACCTGCTGCAGTTCGCCGATGCCGGCATTCGGCCCGCGCACGGCGAGTTGGCCGAGTTGGATTGGCAGCATCCGACGGTGACCGTCACGTCGCAGTCCGGTGCACTGGCAGGTGAAGAGATACTCGAATGGTTGCTGGACGCAGTGACCCGACAAGCAAGGACGGCGATATGACGACAGTGTTGTCGAAAGGCCAGAACGCACCCCTGCCCGCGGGCGAGGTGACTATTTCTGTGGATGTTGCTGCGCCGGTTGATCTCTCGGCCCTGCTCGTCACGCCCGACATGCGCGTACGCTCCGACGCCGACTTCGTCTTCTACAACCAGCCCACCGGAGCAGGCGTCACGTTGGCGCCCACCACCGGTCGGCAGACGCTACGGATCACACCCGCGGCAGTACCCGCGGAGATCCACGCCGTGCGCGCGGTAATCACACTCGACGACGCGTCGTCGTCGTTCGGTCGGACGCCACCGCCGGTCGCGCATGTCTTCGACGCCGCGGGCACCGAGCTATTCTCGTTCACCATCCCCGATCTGAGCAGCGAAACCGTCGTCGTGGCCGTCGAGGTGTATCGCCGGGACACGGGATGGAAGGTGCGCTCGATCGGTCAGGGCTACGCGGGCGGTTTCGCCGATCTCGTTCGGGACCACGGGGTTTCGGTCGACGACGCGCCTGCGGCTGCCGCTCCTGCTACACCACCCGCTCCGCCTGCCGCTCCTGCGCCGGCCGCCCCGCCGTCACAGTTCACGCCGCCTCCCGCGCCGCCGCAGGCCGCCCCACCGCCGCAGCCCACCTCACCGCCGCAGCCAACCGAGATCAGCCTGTCCAAGAACAAGCGGGTCAACCTGGTGAAGGGCCAGAAGGTGACGTTACGCAAGGACGGCGGCGTCGCGCTCACCCTGGTGCGCATGGGACTCGGGTGGGACCCGGTCAAGCGCGGCTTCTTCGGCGGCGGGTCACAGAACATCGACCTCGACGCGTCGGTGATGATGTATTCGCGCGGTTCGCTCGCGGAGGCCATCTACTTCGGTCATCTTCGGAGCAGCGACAACTCGATCGTCCACTCCGGCGACAACTTGACCGGTGAAGGCGACGGCGACGACGAGGTGATCCGCGTCAACCTTCAGGCTGTCCCACCGCATATCGACAATCTCGCGTTCATCGTGACGTCGTACCGCGGGCAGACCTTCGAGGCGATCGACAACGCCTTCTGCCGTCTCGTCGACGACACGACCGGCGCCGAGTTGGCACGCTTCACGCTGCGGGGCGGCATGCCGTTCACCGGTGTGCTCATGGCCGTGATGTCGCGAAGCGGCGGGGACTGGAAGATGCGCGCCGTCGGCGACGGCTTCCAGGCCAAGACCCCGCGGGAGGCGGAAAGGTACCTCGGCCGGTACCTGGAGTAGGTCTGCACTGGGTGGGCGTGCACGGCCGGCGCGCTACGACGACCAGCTTGCGGCCGACGATGAGCTGGAAGCGTCGGCTCGAACGCGGTCGATGGCGACGACGAGCGAGATGATCATGGCTTCGAGCGCGTCGTCGAAGATGTCGACCTCGTAGGTGTCGCCCCAGCTGAGCAACTTCCTGCGAATACTGGCGACCCGTTCGCCATTGCGCGACACGTCGAAGGTCATGTCCCACCAGTCACCGGAGACGTCGAGCGCCGCACCCTCGATGAAGTACTTCGGCTTGAAGAAGCTGAACTCCTTGCGGATCGTCGCGACCTCGACGCCCTGCATCTCGACCGTGAACCGTGGCAAAAAGCTGAAGACGGTCTTCGTGATCTCCGCGATGGGAGCGCCTGATCCGTCAGTCACGGTGAAGTGCTTGGGGACCCGCATGAAGCTGCCCTGCACGTAGTAGCGCGGTTGCTCGGACTCGCCGAACACGGTGAACTGCTCGCCGACCGAGAAGACCTTCTGCTTGATATACAACCTCGACACGATGCACACCTTCCTCCGCGGTTCCGGCTACGCCTCTACCCGCGGTTCCGACCACCCTAGCCAAACCCCGTCCCTACCCGGTCGACGCGAGGCGACGCCCCGTCGACGCGAGGTCACTGCCGACTGTGCGCTCGAGAATGCCGACTGGGCGCTCGAGAATGTCGACCGGGCGCTCGAGAATGTCGACCGGGCGCTTCTGAGCGTCGAGCGTGCATAGGCAGCGGCGATCGGCCACAGTGGGAAGGTGCCTGAGAACGCCACGAACGAGTCACCCTTCTCGCCGCCGGCGCGCGAGCCCGATTACCGTTTCACACTCGCAAATGAGCGCACCTTCCTCGCGTGGCAGCGCACAGCGCTCGGACTCCTCGCCGCTGCGATAGCGGCGTTGCAGTTCCTGCCCGATCCGACGCACCCCGCGTTTCGGTACGGACTCGGATTGGCTCTCGGGCTTCTCGCAGTCGTCGTATCCGCCGGCGGCCTGATCCGGTGGAAGCAGAACGACGACGCGATCCGACGCGAACAGCCGCTGCCGAGAAGTTCACTGATTGCGGTGCTGGGTGTCGCTCTGACGGTGATCGCGGCGGCCGCGGTGATCACGGCGTTGATCGTCGCGCGGCCATGAGTGACCGGTCCGACCCCGCGACGCGCGCCGGATTGCAACCGCAACGTACGGATCTCGCATGGAGCAGAACGTCATTCGCGATTCTCGTCAATGGGCTTCTGGTCGCCGGTCGCGAGGTGCTGCGACCGAGTTCCTCGCCGACGCCTCTGATCTATGCGCTGTGTGCCGTCGCGGCAGTCGCCTCCGTCGTGGTCGCGATCATCGGACGGCGGCGTCGTCGAGTGCTCGGCGACAACTCCGCCCCATTGCACCGCTCGGACACGGCGGCCGTCATGACGACAGCTGCCGCGGTGTTGACGACGATCGTCGTGCTCCTCACCGCGGCGCTCGTGTAGGAACGGCGCGGTCGGCGGAGCGCTTGGTCGACGGAGTAGTCGGCCACGAACTTCCGGTTGCTGGAGTTCCGGTTGCCCAGACGCTCGGATTCCGCGCCTGTGGGCAACCGGAACCGCGGCGCCTACCGGGGTGCGCCGACGCTCCCGCGGGTCATCGCAGGTCGTCGATCCTGCCCGTCGGAACGTGAATCCAGCCCTCGCGGTGGGCGATCGGCATGTCTGCTTCGAGCGGAAGTGCGGTGCCGCCGAGGCTCGCCGCACGTGCGATGAGTGCGGTGACGACGGCGTCGAATGCGTTGTCGTTGCTGGCCATGAGGGCAGCGTGGCGTCCGACGTCCAGCCAGGGTGCCGCCGCTCGCAGGTCGTCGACGAGACCCGCGAGTACATCACGATGCGTCGAACGTTTGTATCCGCGCGATGTCAGTCCCCAATGCTTCAGTGCGCCAGCGGGATACGCTTCGACGGCCCAGCCGTCGACCCGGTTCGACACTCCGAGGTCGGCGAGCAGACCCGCACAGCGAAACGCTACGTGCGCGATCTGATCTGCCGACACGCTGAGCGGTCGGCCCAGTCCGTGCTCGACCAGGTAGCGATCAGTGCGTCGATATGCGAGCGGGCGACGTGCAGCGATGTCGTCGAGCTGCGACTCCTTCGCTGTGTCGCCACGATGGTGAGCGCTGACGAACTCGACAAAGGCGTCGGGCCACCCGAATGGCGAGTCGATGCCGCAGCGATCAGCGCCGTCGACGAGCGCACGGATCGTCGAATCATCTGCGGGAGTGACCAATTCGCGGAGTACAGCCGAGAACCCACCACGGTCGACGTCGTGTTCACGCCATTCGACGACGGCGACGGCGGTCGACGCGGGCGAGGCGGAGAGGTCGACGCCCGCGGTGATCACGCTCAGATCTTTCCGTCGAGGAACTCCGCGTAGGCGGGAAGGTCGAGTTGACCGTGACCCGACAGACCGATCACGACGACCTGCTCAGCAGGATTGTCGGCGACGTGTCGAGCGCACGCCGCGATCGCATGCGTCGACTCGGGCGCGGGCACGATGCCTTGCGTGCGCGCGAACTGCACGCCCGCGGCGAACGCGTCGTGCTGATCGATCGCCACACCCTGGACCAGGCCCTGCTCGACGGTGTGGCTCAGTGCGGGCGCCATGCCGTGGTAGCGCAGACCGCCGGCGTGGATGGGATCGGGCACGAAATCCATTCCGAGAGTGTGCATCTTGAGAAGCGGGGTGAGGCCCGCGACGTCGCCGTGGTCGTAGCGGTATTCGCCCTGCGTGATCGACGGGCACGCCGAGGGCTCCGCGGCGACCACCCTCGGGTTCGACCGGCCGTGGATCTTTTCGCGCAGGAACGGGAACGCCAACCCGGCCAGATTGGAACCGCCACCCGCACAACCGAATACGACGTCTGCACCATTGGGTTCGACGGCGACGAGCTGTTCGACGGCCTCCTGACCGATCACACTCTGGTGCAGCACAACGTGATTGAGCACGCTGCCGAGCGCGTACCTGGCGTCGGGGTCGTTGGCGGCGACCTCGACGGCCTCACTGACGGCCATCCCGAGACTGCCAGTGGTGTCGGGGGTCTTCGCGAGAATTGCACGGCCCGACTCGGTCAACGTCGACGGGCTCGAGTGAATCGTGCCGCCGTATGTGCGGATCAGATAGCCGCGGTATGGCTTCGATTCATAGGACGCGCGCACCTGCCAGACCTCGACGTCGATGCCGAACTGTGCACCCGCGAACGCGAGCGCACTACCCCACTGACCCGCGCCGGTCTCGGTGGTGAGCTTCCGGACACCGTCGACGCTGTTGTAATACGCCTGCGCGACAGCGGAATTGGTCTTGTGTGAGCCGACGGGGCTGACGCCCTCGTACTTCACGTAGATCCGCGCGCCCGTGTTGAGCGACTCCTCGAAGCGTCGCGCACGGATGAGCGGCGACGGCCGCCACATCTTGTAGATCTCGCGCACCGGTTCGGGGATCTCGATGTACGGCTCGGTCGAGACCTCCTGCGCGATCAGTCCGCTCGGGAAGAGCGCGACGAGATCGTCTGGTCCGACGGGCTCCTTGGTGCCCGGATGCAGGTGCGGCGGGATCGGCTCGGAGAGCTCCGCCGCGAGGTTGTACCAGTGCGTCGGCACGTCCACGGTGATGAGGTCCGGGTTGCTTGCGTCCACGTGCATCGTCATGCGGACACTCTAGTCCGCGGGCGGGCAGCGCCGCGGGCCGATTCGGCGCTCGGCGTCGGG
The DNA here is from genome assembly GCF_001665475.1 of Gordonia sp. 852002-51296_SCH5728562-b. Taxonomy (NCBI): domain Bacteria; kingdom Bacillati; phylum Actinomycetota; class Actinomycetes; order Mycobacteriales; family Gordoniaceae; genus Gordonia; species Gordonia sp. 852002-51296_SCH5728562-b. The sequence continues at coordinate 29,484 of NZ_LZMI01000112.1, forward strand.
CGGGGGTTAGGCGGCTCGACGTCGAGCGCCCCCGCAGAAAGTAGGGGAAGGAACCTTTCCCCGCGTTGCTGATCCCTCCCCCAGAAGCTGCGCGCGGAAACCGAAGAAGCCCGCGGAAAGAACGCTTCCCCTAGTTCCTGCACCCGGTGCCGCGTCCCGACGTCGAACCGCACGACCGCTCGGGGCGTGCGCCCCGACAGAAAGTAGGGGAAAGAACCCTTCCTCGAGTTACTGACCTCTCCCCCAGAAGCTGTGCGGAGAAACCGAAGGAACCCACGGAAAGAACGCCTCCCCTAGTTCCTGCACCCCGGTGCCGCGTCCCGACGTCGGGCCAGGGGCAGCGCGACGTCGAACACACGACTACTCGACCTCCAGCGCCCCAAGAAAGTAGGGGAAAGAACCCTTCCCCTACTTTCCGCGCGGCCGCCGGCCGACGAGGCCCGCCCGCCGGCCGAGCCCGCCGAGTCCACCCGACCCCGGCGCGCCTAGTCCCGCGAGCCGCTCGGGGATGACCACTTCCAGTCGCGCACCTCGGGGAGGTCCTCGAAGTGTTCGCGGACGTAGTCGTGGTGGCGGGCGAGCTGGTTGTTGCAGTACGCCACCAGCTCCTCGGCCTTCTCGGGGGCGCGGCGTGCGCGACGCAGCGCCTCGATCACCAGGTGGTAGCGGCTCATCTTGTTCAGCACCACCATGTCGAACGGGGTTGTGGTCGTGCCCTGTTCGGAGAAGCCGCGCACGTGGAAGCGTCCCGGATGGGTACGCCCGTGCACCAACTGGTGGATCGCGCGCGGGTAGCCGTGGAATCCGAACACCACGTCGACGTCGCGGGTGAACAGCTCGTTGAACTTTTCGTCCGACAGTCCGTGCGGGTGATCGTTCTGCGGCAGCAGCACCATCAGGTCCATCACGTTCACGACGCGCACACGCAGGTACGGCACCCACTCGCGCAGCAACTGCGCGGCGGCGAGGATCTCCTGCGTAGGGACGTCGCCCGCGCTGGCGAGCACGATGTCGGGTAGCTCGCCCTCGACGTTCTCGGTGCCCGCCCAATCCCAGATCGACGCTCCGGCGGCGGCCTGCTTGTTGGCCTCCTCCAGCGACAGGTACTGCAGGTGCGGCTGCTTGTCGACGACGATCAGGTTCACGTGATCGCGGCTGCGGAAGCAGTGATCCGAGATCGACAGCAGCGAGTTCGAGTCCGGCGGCAGCCACACGCGAACCACCTCGGGTGAGAGTGGCAGCACGAGGTCGATCAGCCCGGGACCCTGGTGCGAGAACCCGTTGTGGTCGTTTCGCCAGCACGTCGACGTCAGCAGGATGTTCAGCGACGCGACGGGTTCGCGCCACGGCAGCGTCGCCGCGTGCTGCAACCACTTGGTGTGCTGCACCACCATCGACGCGCTCACCATCGCGAACGCCTCATAGGTCGCGAACACACCGTGCCGACCGGTCAACGTGTAGCCCTCGAGCCAGCCCTGGCACAGGTGCTCGCTGAGCACCTCCATCACACGACCCGACGGCGAGAGGTTGTCGTCGTATTCGGTGACCGGAAGCTGCCACGCGCGGTCGGTGACCTCGAAGACCGCTCCGAGCCGGTTACTCGACGTCTCGTCCGGGCAGAAGAGCCGGAACGTGCCGCCGCCGTCGGCGTCGGAGTTCTGCGTGTAGATGTCGCGCATGAACTCACCGAGAACGCGGGTCGTTTCGAATGAGACGTCGCCCGGTTCGGGGATGTCGAGCGCGTACTGCTCGATCGGCGGCAGCCGCAGCGGCGAGAGCAACCGACCACCATTGGCATACGGCGTCGCACCCATCCGGAGATCGCCCGCAGGCGCAAGCGAGGCAATCGATTCGACGATGGCGCCGTTGTCGTCGAAGATCTCCTCCGGCTTGTACGACTTCAGCCACTCCTCGAGGATCGCGAGGTGTTCGGGGTTTTCCCGGACGCCCGAGAGCGGCACCTGATGCGCCCAGTGCGTGCCCTCGATCTTCTTGCCGTCGACCTCTTTCGGTCCGGTCCAACCCTTGGGTGTGCGCAATACGATTGCGGGCCAATGGGTGTCGGGCAACGTCGAATCGGCGCCGTCTGCGCGCGCCTCGGATTGGATCTCACCGATCCGACGACGGGCCTCCACGATCGCGGCGCGCAGGTCGGAGAACACCTGGGCGGGATCGTCGCCCTCGACGAATGTCGGAACCCAGCCCTGCCCGTGCAGATAGTCGGTCACCTCGGCGTCGGTACTGCGGCCGAGGACCGTCGGACCGGCGATCTTCGCCCCGTTGAGGTGAAGGATCGGCAGCACGGCGCCGTCGCGCGCGGCGTTGAGGAAGGCCGGAATCTTCCACGAACCCGAGAGTGGCCCGGTCTCGGCCTCACCGTCGCCGATGACACAGGCGACGGTCAGGTCGGGGTTGTCGTAGGCCGCGCCCGCCGCGTGTACCAGTGCATATCCGAGCTCGCCGCCCTCGTGGATACTTCCCGGGGTCTGCACGCTCACGTGACTGGGGATGCCGCCGGGCGTCGAGAACTGACGGCAGAGACGTTTGACGCCGTCGGCGTCGAGGGAGATCTTCGGGTAGACCTCGGTGTAGGTGCCTTCGAGGTACGTATTCGCGACAAGCGCGGGACCACCGTGTCCGGGACCGGTGATGTAGAGCCACGAACTGTCGGACTCCTTGATGATCCGGTTCAGCACCGTATAGATCGCCGAGAGTCCCGGGCTGGTCCCCCAGTGGCCGAGCAGACGAGGCTTGATGTGGTCGCGCGAAAGTGGTTCGCGCAGCAAGACATTGTCTTGCAGATAGATCTGGGCGACGGTGAGGTAATTCGCCGCCGCCCACCATCGCAGGTCGGCGTCGAGATCCGCCTGCTGATACGCGCGCTGTTGGGTGGAGACCTCGGTCATGCGGGTTCCCTTCGAACTCGTCGACTCTTGATGGTGCTCTTGTCCATTCCCCCTTCCATCAGTTCTACGCGGACACCAAGCCGCGTGCGCGGCTCTTCACCGTAAATTCGCCCAAGGTGTTACCCGGAAGGGGTGTTTGCCCGGAGATCTCACCCCGGCAGCCGATACACCTGCCGTGGGCGACCCGTACTGCCGTAGTGCAGCGACATGAGCAGCCTGCCACTGTCGACGAGCGCCGCGAGGTGGCGCCGCGCGGTCGCGGGCGAGACCCCGATTCGTGCCGAGACCTCGTCGGCGAACATCGACTCGCCCTCGGTGAACTGGTCGAGGATCGTGCGCTCGGTGTGCGAGCCGCTGTCGCCGGCGTGAGGGACGGGTCGAGTACCCGTGCGCATGGCCGACAGCGCGGCGTCGACGGCCGCCTGGTCGATGTGCTCAGCGGCGAGTGCACGCCGATAGTGGGCGTAGCCGGCAAGACGTCGTGCGAGTTCGGTGTCGTCGAACGGTTTGATGAGGTACGTCAGGGCACCGGCACGCAGCGCGCGACGCACAGCGGCTGCATCGGTCTCTGCACCGGCGATGAAACAGTCGCACTCCAACTCGGCAAGGAGGTCGATGCCGGAACCGTCGGGCAGATGAACGTCGAGCAAGACCAGGTCGGTGTCGGGGTGCGAAGCGAGGGCTTCGCGCGCCTGCGCGACCGACCCCGCCGTCGCGGTGACGCGGAAACCTCGTAGCGCGGTGACGATTGCCGCGTGGAGTCCGGCGACGCGAAAGTCGTCGTCGACGATCAGCACCCCGAGTTCACGCGTCGGCGTACTCATCGGACAACCGCTGTCGAATCGAACACGCCGGGTAGTCGTGCAACGATAACCGCACCACCCCAACGGTTTTCAACGTCGCTCCGACGCTCTCCACCAGGATCGACGACGACGATGTCGCCGCCGAGTCGCCTGGCGAGTTGCCGCGACAACGCCAGACCCATTCCCCGTCCTCCCGGCACCGACGGGGCGTCCTTTGTCGTGACACCGTCGGAGAAGATCGTTGCGGGATCGTCGAATCCGATTCCCGGCCCCGAATCGGTGACGGTGATCAGCAATTCGTCGCCCTCCGTAATCGCGTCCACGTCGACGTGTGGCCGTGAATCGTTGTCGCCATCGGACTCTCCGATGCGTTGCGCTGCTGCATCGATCGCGTTGTCGACGAGATTTCCGACGACGGTCGTGACCGTGATCGGATCGAGAAGCGTCCCGCGCACCCACGTCTGATCGCCGAGACCGAGTACGACGCCGCGTTCTCTGGCGTGCGAGGCCTTGGCGTCGAGGAATGCGGACAGATGCGGCTCGTCGATGTTCTCGATTCCTTCCAGACCGAAATGACCTGCGCTGCCCGTCAATTCGGATAGGTATGCGCGCGCCTCGTCGACGTGGCTGCGACGCAGGAGGCCGGCGAGCACGTGCAGCCGATTCGCCGTCTCGTGGCGCTGTGCGCGCAATGCCGTACTCATCGCGCCCATCGAATCGATCTCGCGGGTGAGCTCTTCGACGTCGGTGCGATCGATGATCGACGCGACGATACCGAGGTCGCGCCCGTCGACATCGACCCGGTGCGACGACACCAGCACGATGCGGTCGCCGACGGTCGCGGCGACCGGATCGGGGGTCGGGGTGCGCAGCACAGCCCGGATCCGGTCGCTGAGCTCGAGATCGTCGACGCTGGCACCGACCTCATCAGTGATGTCGAGCAGCTGACGTGCCTTGTCGTTGATGACGCGCATGACACCGGTCGCGTCGACAGCGAGCACGCCGTCGGCCATGGCGTGCAACACGGCGCCCTGATCGCGGACCAGTTCGGCCAGTTCGTCGGGTTCGAGACCCAAAGTGAGTCGACGCCATCGACGCGCGAGCAGGATTGATCCCACCGCGCCGACGGCGAGCGCCGCCAGAGCGATCAGCACCGTGGTCCCGATTGCCCGACGCGTCGCTGCCGCAAGGTCGGCCGTCGAGACACCCACGCTCACCAGTCCGACAACGCGACCGTCGTCGATGATGGGCACCTTCGCGCGCACGGACTCGCCGAGCGTGCCGCGATCGGTGGTGATATCGGCCTGCCCCGACAGCGCCTTGGTGGGATCGGTCGACACGTGCTTCCCGACCTCGCCCCGATCGGGGTGCGACAACCGGATGCCGTTGGCGTTCGCGATCACGACGAACAACGCTCCGGTGCGCTCACGCACCGCGGATGCCTGGGCTTGAATCGGACCGTTCGCCAGTTGGCTGACGTCGAGGTCGCTGCGGTCGCTTTCCGCGACCTCGCTGACCGTTTCACGATCGGCCGCCACCGACTGCGCGATCGCGAGCGCGCGTTGCGCGTACTCGTCGCGGCTACGGTCGTCGGTACCCGCGAGCACGACGCCGAAACCGACGCCGAGGCTCACCGCGATGACGGACAGTTGCAGCAGAAGAACCTGCGTCCGTAATCGCATGTGTAGAGCCTAGGCGTCGGCAGTAGTGCGGCGGTTGGAGTTCGAACTCTCAGAACGGGATCGCGCCGACCACGACGCCCACAGCAAGCATCGTCACCGATACCAGTGCTGCTCGCCACAGGACCTTCTTGTGATGGTCGGCCAGTGAGACCCCCGCGAGCGCGACCAGCAGCAGGATCGCGGGCACCAGCGGGCTCTGCATGTGAACGGTCTGGCCGGTGATCGAGGCGCGTGCCATCTCTGCGGGATCGATGCCGTACCGCGAGGCGGTCTCCGAGAGGACCGGAAGCACACCGTAATAGAACGCATCGTTGCTCATCAGGAATGTCAACGGCATCGAAACGATCCCGATGACGATTGCCATGTGCGGACCCATCGCGCTCGGAATCCCGTCGGCCATCCAATGTGCGATGGCGTCCACCATCCCGGTCCCACTGAACACCCCGGTCAACACCGCAGCGGCTAGCACCATCGCGACCACCGAGACGATGCTGGAACTGTGGCGGGTGATGGCCTCCTGTTGATCTTTGATGTGCGGGAAGTTCACGGCAAGCGCGATAGCCGCGAAGATCATGAAGAGAACGGGGATCGCGACGATGTCGGCTCCGAGGATCGCCAGCAGGGCGACCGTCAGCGTCGCGTTGACCCAGACCAGCTTGGGTCGCAACGTCTTTCGATTCGGATCGAGAACCCCGGTGAACGCCGACTCCCCGTCGCCATCCGACGTCGTGGCGACATCGCCTGTGCTGGAGTCGGTTCCGCTCGAACCAGTCGAGAGAGCTGGTCGGTTGTTCGACGTCGTCCCGGACCCGCCGACTCCAGCGGCAACCAGTTCACCGCGCGGCACGAGCACCGCGTCGTCGACTTCCAGACGCCCGATCCGACGACGCTCCAAGACCCCGAGGTGATAGGCGAAAGCCAGGACGACCAGCAGCGCGGCCCCGAGCGCGGGGAGCATGGGCAGAAAGATGTCGTTGGTGTCGATCTTCAGCGCACTCGCCGCACGAGCCGTGGGGCCTCCCCACGGAAGTATGTTCATCGTGCCGTTCGCGAGACCTGCGACGACGGTGAGGACGACGGGGCTGACGCGTAGTTTCAGATAGAGCGGTAGGAGTGCCGCGGTGGTGATGATGAACGTCGTCGAGCCGTCGCCGTCGAGTGAGACGACCATCGCGAGCACTGCGGTGCCGACGACCAGCCGCGCCGGATCATGCCCGACCATCCGGACCACCAGCCGAACGATGGGGTCGAAGAGCCCGACGTCGATCATGATCCCGAAGAAGATGATCGCGAAGAACAGCATCGCCGCCGTAGGGGCGAGTTCTTTGATCCCGTCGGTGATCATGTCGCTGATGCTGAGGCCAGCGCCGGCGAACAGCCCGAACGCGACCGGGACCAGGATGAGCGCGACCACTGGTGTCGCGCGTTTGGTGATGATGAGGAACATGAACGTGGCGACCATGCCCAACCCGAGTGCTACCAACATTTCCGTGCTCTTTCTCGTGTCGTTCGCGAGCGGTGTGTTGCCCGTTACTGATCGAGTGTCGGGGTAGTCCAGATCACAGTGAAGCTTGTGCGCGTAAGGCACGTTTTGCGCGTTCTGCGCACGGGAAACGGGCTGCCGTTCAGTCCGGAAGCATCGGGGCGTCGTCGCCGTGGTGGCGCCCGAGGAGTACGCCGCGGGTGACGGCGTCGCGGCCGAATCGCGTTCTCAGATCGTCCATCGCGGTGTCGAGGTGCGCGCCCCGACCGCTGAGTGGACTCGACGCCTCGACCGCGCGCACCCGGCGGTCGGCAGGGTCGGGTTGGTCGAACGGCAGGGTGAGCTGAATCGAGTCGCGCTCGTCGAGTCCGGTGAGCGACAACCCGATCAACGTGCACCCGCGGTCGCGGATCACGGGCAGGGCGTCGTCGAGCAATCCCCGCGCCGACGACATGATCACGTCGGTGCGGTCGGTGGCGTCGGACAGTGTTCGCGACCGTGTAGCACGCGAGAAGTCGTCGAACCGGAGACGCAATACGACTGTGCGACAGACTCGTTCGGCATTTCGGAGGCGACGTCCGAGGCGTTCGACGATCGCGACGACGGTCGCCTCGAGGTCGGCTTCGCTCTTGGGTCGACGGCCGAGCGCCCGCTGCGAACCGATCGACGAGCGTCGACGCCCGGTCTCGACACAACGCGGATCGGTGGCCATCGACAGCGCGAAGAGGTGACGCGCAGAGCCCGGTCCGACGATGTGCTTGAGTGAGCGCTCGCCGAGCCGGGCGATCCCGCCGACCGTGGTGACGCCCGCGTCGTGGAGTTTGGCCTCGGTCACCGGCCCGACGCCCCAGAGCCTCCGAACCGGTAGCGGATGCAAGAACGCCAGCTCGGTTCCCGGCGCCACTTCGAGCAGCCCGTCCGGTTTGCCGACGGCGCTCGCGACCTTCGCGAGGAACTTGGTGCGCGCGAGACCCACGGTGATCGGCAGTCCCACCTCGTCGCTTACGCGTCTACGCAGACGCTCCGCGATCTCGACCGGTGTTCCCGACACTCGACGCAGGCCCGCGACGTCGAGGAACGCCTCGTCGACCGAGATGCCCTCGACGATGGGTGTGGTGTCGTGGAAGATCTCGAAGACCGCGCGGCTGGCCTCGACGTAGGCGTCGAAGCGTGGCGGCACCACGATTGCGCGCGGACAAAGCGCCCGCGCCTCGTGGCCCGGCATCGGCGACCGCACGCCGAACGCCTTGGCCTCGTAGCTGGCCGCGAGCACGACACCACCACCTACAAGCACCGGCCGCCCGCGCAGCGCCGGATTGTCGCGCTGCTCGACCGACGCGTAGAACGAGTCGAGATCGGCATGCAGTATCGACGCCTCGTGCCGCTCGCGTCGCTCGATCCGCATAGAACACATGTTCGCATGCGAGTCTGACATTCTCTACACCCGAGCTGCCCCGATCAACCCGTGCGGGACCTCCGCCGCCAGGCGTCCTTGTCGGTGGCGCGGTCGTCCTGAACTGCGGGAGGCCAAGTGGCAGCGCCCAATTCGCGCGAGGTATTGCGCGCGACGTCGCGCAACATCGAGGCGACCGACGACTCGAGCGGCCACTGCTCCGCGGTGGCGACGACACCGACCGCACCGATCGGACCGCCCATCCGGTCGGTCAAGACGGCTGCGAGTTCGCACTCACCCAAAACAGCCTCTTCGACGGACTCGGCGAGTCCTGTCGCGCGCACATCGGCGAGGGTTGCGCGCAGCGCCTTCGGATCGGTGAGGGTCGATCCGGTCATGTCGCGCAGGTCGGCGTCGAGGATGTCGTCGGTCAGCTTGGCGTCGAACGCCATGATCGCCTTGCCGAGCGCCGACGCATGCGCGGGTATGACGATTCCGACCTCGGGCATCTGCCGCGAACCGTCGAGTCTGGGTTGGTGATGGACCACCACGACGTCGTCGATCAACATCACTGCGGTGCGGACCGCGAGTCCGCTGCGTCGTGCGAGATCCTCAGCCCACGGCGCGATCCGCGCACGAAGTTCGAGACTGTCGAGGTAGACGTTCCCGAAAGTGAGAACCGCAGGTCCGAGGCGGTAGCGCCCCGAGTCACGCTCCTGCACGACCATCCGGTGCGCAAGCAGCGTGCGGACGATGCCGTGCACGGTCGACGGCGGCAGCTCGAGCCTCTCCGCGATCTGGCCGAGACTCATCCTGTGGTCGCCCGCCAGCACCGTCAGCACGCGAAGCGCGCGGTCTACGGACTGAATCATCCCGACATTCTCGCAGCAATCGTCGCAGCGATCTCCCCTGAGGAGAGATCTCCGCTGTTCCAACTTCAGAAAGTATTGCCCGTCACATCTCGCGTGGCGTAGTGTGACGTTTCATTCGATAATGCCGAATGAAACAGACGACATCCCCGTCCGTCCCCGTAGGAGTTGTGGCTCATGAAGAAGTTCATCAACGAGCCGGCCGATGTGCTGGCCGACGCACTGCGCGGGGTTGCGGCCGCTCATCCCCGACTGCGCGTCGACCACGAGAACAGGGTGATCTTCCGCGCGGAGGGACCGCGCAGGGGAAAGGTCGGGTTGGTCTCCGGCGGAGGGAGCGGCCACGAGCCACTGCACGGCGGCTTCGTCGGTCCGGGGATGCTCGACGCCGCTGCCTGCGGCGAGGTGTTCACCTCGCCCGTCCCCGACCAGATCCTGGCCGCCACCAGCGGCGTCGACGGTGGCGTTGGCGTGCTGCACATCGTGAAGAACTACAGCGGCGACGTGATGAACTTCGAGATGGCCGCGGAGCTCGCCGACGTCGAGGTGGTGTCTGTCATCGTCGACGACGACGTCGCTGTCACCGACAGCAGCTTCACCGTCGGTCGACGCGGCGTCGCGGGCACGGTCTTCGTCGAGAAGATCGCCGGGGCGGTCGCCGAGCGCGGCGCCGACCTCGCCGAAGTCGCCCGACTGGCACGCAAGACAGATGACAACGCACGCACCATGGGCCTCGCTCTTACCTCCTGCACGGTCCCCGCGGTCGGCCACCCCACCTTCGATCTCCCCGAGAACCAGATCGAACTCGGCGTCGGCATCCACGGCGAACCGGGCCGCAAACGCGTCGATCTGCCTTCGGCGAACGAGATGGCACAGATGCTGATCGATCCGGTTCTCGCCGACCTCGACTTCACCGTCGGTGAGAACGGGGTCGTCCTGCTGGTCAACGGCCTCGGCGGGACACCCCTGATCGAGCTCTATCTGATGTGCGCCGAGTTCTCACGACGCCTCGACGCCGCGGGCATCACCGCTACGCGCACCCTGGTCGGCAACTACGTCACCAGTCTCGACATGGCGGGATGTTCGGTCTCACTGTTGCGACTCGACGACGAACTCACCGATCTGTGGGACGCTCCGGTCGACACACCGAACCTGCACTGGGCTGATCGAAAGGGCACGTCATGACCACTCTGACCACTAACACCATCGCCACCTGGCTCCGCCTGTTCACCAGCGACGTTGTGGCCAATGTCGACGAACTGACCCAACTCGACGCCGCGATCGGCGACGCCGACCACGGATCGAACATGGAACGCGGCATGACCGCCGTCGTCGACGGACTCGCCGACAGTCCGGACCTGCCGGGACCGCTGCTGAAGAAGGCGGGCATGACACTCGTCAGCAAGGTCAGCGGGCCGCTCTACGGGACCCTGCTGCTCCGGATGGCGGGCGCCATCGGCGACAGCAGCGAGATCGACGGCCCGACGCTGGCCGCGGCACTGCGCGCGGGGCTTGCCGGCGTGGTCGACCGCGGGCACGCACAGCCAGGCGACAAGACCATGTTCGATGCGCTCAACCCCGCATGCGATGCCCTCGACGCGGCGCTCGCCGACGGCGCAGCACTGCCGAAGGCGCTGCAGGTCGCCGCCGATGCTGCCGCTGCCGGGCGCGATTCGACCGTCGACATGGTGGCCCGCAAGGGTCGTGCGTCGTATCTCGGAGAGCGCAGCGTCGGACATCAGGATCCGGGAGCGACGAGCGCGGCGATGCTCGTCGACGCGCTCGCCGAAGCCGTGAACGCGACCGGCACATCATGACGGGGCTGGTGGTCGTCTCCCACAGCAGAGCGCTTGCCGACGCCGCGGTGGCACTGGCATCGGAGATGCTCCACGGATCGACGACCCGGATCGCCGTCGCAGCGGGACTCGACGCCGAGACCTTCGGCACCGATGCCACCGCCATCGTCGAGGCGATCGAGAAGGCAGACGACGGCCAGGGCGTCGTGGTGCTGATGGATCTCGGAAGTGCTGTTCTGTCAGCCGAACTCGCGCTCGAACTCATCGATCCGGAGGTCCGCGAGCGCACCGTGCTGTCGGCGGCTCCGTTGGTCGAGGGACTCATGGCCGCAGCCGTGACCGCCGCCTCCGGGGCTTCACCCTCCGACGTCGCCGCCGAGGCGGCGCAGGCGCTGACGCCGAAGCGGTCGGCGCTGGGCGTCGGCGAGGAGGATGTGCCGGCGAGTGGTGAGAATATGTCGCCCGGCGGTGAGTCCGCCGTCGTCGAGGTCGAGAACCCGCATGGCCTCCACGCCCGACCTGCCGCCCGATTGGTCACGGAGGCAAGACAATTCGACGCCGAGGTCACGCTGCGCAACCTCGATACCGGCGCCGGCCCGGCGTCGGCGAGCAGCATGTCGCAGGTCGTGGGCCTCGCCGTGCGGTGCGGCCAGCATCTCGAGATCGACGCGAGCGGCCCCGACGCACAGGCCGCCATCGAGCACCTGACTGCGTTGGCGCGCAATCGGTTTGGCGAGGAGGACGCGGCCGCTGGTCCCGACGCCCCCACCGCTGGTCGAGCTGGTCGAGACCACCCAACCGCTGGTCGCGCTTGTCGAGACCACCCCACCGCCGATCGAGCGTCAACCCCCGCCGGCCAAGCGACTACCGCCGGTCGAGCCGCCCCTCCCGGTGGTCGAGCTTGTCGAGACCACCCCGCCCTGCCCGCGTCGCCCGGGATCGCGATCGGGCCGGTGTTCACGCCCGCGGTCGTCGACGTCGAGCCCCCCGACGAGCACTTCGACTCCGCCGACGCCCAGTCCGCCAGACTGCGCGACGCCATCGACGATGTACGCGCCGACATCGAGAGCCTGCGCGCCACAACGGCGCAGCACAGCCCCGCCGACGCCGCCATCTTCGACGCCCACCTGGTGATGCTCGACGATCCCGACCTGGTGGCCGCAGCCCTCGAGCGCATCGAGTCCGGCGTGCCCGCGTCGCGCGCGTGGGCGGAGGCAGTGGCGGCAGTCGAAGCCGAATGGCGCGCCGTCGACGACCCCTACCTGCGCGAACGTGCCGTCGACGTGCACGCGGTCGGACAGCAGGTACTCCGCAAGCTGGCAGGCATCCCGGACGCGACCATCGATGGCACCGGCATCCTCGTCGTCGACGATCTGCTGCCCGCACAGGCGGCCGTCCTCGACGCCGAGAAGGTCGCGGGCGTCATCCTCGCGGGCGGGAGCCCGACAAGTCACGCTGCAATCCTCGCCCGCGCGCGCGGGATCCCCGCGGTCGTCGCTGCAGGCTCCGACGTCTTGGCCATCGAACCCGGTGTCACAGTCGCACTCGACGGATCGACCGGCGAGATCATCGTCGACCCTGACAGTCAGACCCTCGAACGCCTGCGCGGCGAGGCATCGCGTGCTGCGGAGCGCGGAGAACTCGCCCGCGCATCGGCGCACGAGTCGGCGAGCACCGCCGACGGCACGCGAATACTGGTGGCAGCCAACCTCGGTTCCGTCGAGGATGCGCGCGCCGCAGCCGAAAGCGGCGCGGACGGTTCGGGTTTGGTCCGTACCGAATTCCTCTACCTCGACCGTGCGCAGCCACCCTCCGTCGACGAGCAGATCGACACCTACCTCGCGATGGCCGATGCCCTTGGCGGCCAACGCATCACGCTACGCACGCTCGACGTCGGAGGCGACAAACCGCTCCCGTTCGCGCCGCAACCCGCGGAAGAGAACCCCTTCCTCGGCCTGCGTGGGCTCCGCCTCGCACTGGCGGAGAAGACCCTCTTCGACGACCAGCTCCGAGCCATCGTCACCGTTGCACACCAGACCCCGATCAGCATCATGTTCCCGATGGTGACCACCGTCGACGAATTACTCACCGCCCGAGAGCATCTCGACGCCGCGATCACTTCCGTCGGACGTGGCGAACCGGCGGGGCTCGAGGTGGGGATCATGATCGAGGTTCCCGCAGCAGCCCTCAAGACCGCCGCCTTCGCGCGGTACGTCGACTTCTTCAGCATCGGTACCAACGACCTCACGCAGTACACGCTGGCCGCAGAACGCGGCAACACTTCCGTTGCGGCGCTTGCTGATCCGCTCGATCCCGCAGTCGTCACACTGATCAACAGGGTCTGTCGCGGTGCGGGACCCGACCGCCTGGTCGCAGTCTGCGGAGAGCTGGCGGCCGACGAGACGGCAACCGATCTCCTTGTTGCGCTTGGGGTGCGGGAGCTGAGCGTCGCTCCCCGCGCTGTCCCGCCGGTCAAACAGGCGGTACGCGGCATCGAGGCCACCACCAATCCCAGGCTCGTCGAGCGGTGCCTCGAAGCTGACGCTGCTCACTCGGTGCGCGCCGCGCTCATCAAGTGAGCAGCGCGGCTCGATAGACTCGAACGCATGCAGGCCATCACACGAGCGAACACGGTCGACGGGGTTTACGAGGTCGAGAAGTGACAACACCAAGCGCCACAATCGGACTAGGCCTGGCAGCCGTTGGCCGTCCGGCGTACATCACGACCGGACGAGACGACGACCTCGGCGAGGAACGCAGCATCGAGGACATGCGTGCGCGCACGTACGCGGTGCTCGACGCCGCCTACGCCGACGGGGTGCGCTACCTCGACTGCGCGCGGTCGTACGGGCTGTCGGAGCAGTTCCTCGCGGACTGGTTGAGTGATCGACCCGACGTCGACGACGTGGTCGTCGCCTCGAAGTGGGGCTACCGCTACGTCGGCGAATGGGAACTCGACGCCGCGGTTCACGAGGTCAAGGACCACAGTCTCGGCGAGTTCGTCGACCAGTGGACCGCAAGCCGCTCGATACTCGGCGAAGCACTCTCCATCTACCAGATCCACTCGCTGACACCCGACAGCCCGGCACTGACCAACCCCGCACTCCTCGACGCGCTCGCCCGACTGCGCGACGACGGCTACCGCGTCGGCTTCTCGACGTCTGGTCTGTCGCAGGCCGACGTTGTGCGACAAGCGATCTCGATCGAAGTCGGCGGGGCACCGCTCTTCGGGGTCGTCCAGTCGACGTGGAATCTGCTGGAGACGTCGGTGGGCCCAGCGTTGGCGGAGGCCGCGGAGGCGGGGCTGTCGGTAGTCGTGAAAGAAGGCATGGCCAACGGACGGTTGGCGCCCGGCGTCGCCGACGACTCCGACGCCCGACGCGCCGTCGACCTCGCTGCAAACGAACTGGGCGTACCCACCGACCAGGTCGCGTTGGCGGCGGCGCTGGCTCAGCCGTGGGCGGCACATGTGCTGTCGGGCGCGGTGAGCGTCGAGCAGGTCGACAGTAACGTCGCCGCGAACACGGTGACCCTCGAACCCGCGGTTCTCGCGGAACTAGTCGCGCACCCCGAGACGCCTGCTGACTACTGGTCGAAGCGGTCGCAACGCGACTGGAGCTAGAGCTAGCTGCTACAGGGCGGGCAACCTACGCGCCAGCAGCACCACGTCGTCGATGTGGTGCCCACCGCCAGCGGGGATGCCGCGCGGGCGGGTCTCGTGGGTGACGATCTCCCAGCCAGCTTCTTTGGATTCACCGTCCGTGGTCCGGCTCTCGAGCAAGGTCGCGATGTCGTCGGGTTGCACGTAGTCGGCGGGGTCGAATCCGTGCGCGCGCACGCCTTCTGGCGCGTGTGCGACCACCAGCAGTGAGCCGCCCGGCCCGACAGCATCGACGAGTTTCTCTGCCACCGAACGGTTTTCGGTGAGGATCGGGAAGTAGTGCGCCGCGACGAGAGCGAAGTCACCACCCGGTACGTCGTCGACGACGAGATCTGTTTGCAGCCAAGTGATCTCGGGTCCGGGGAAGCTCTCCCGTGCGCGGTCGACGGCGACCTGCGAGATGTCGATCGCCGTGACCTGCCAGCCGCGCTCGGCGAGCCAGCGGGCATCGGCACCTTCACCACTTCCGACGTCGAGCGCGGTGCCCGGCGCGAGGTCGGAGGCCTCAGCGATCAGGGAGGGATTCACGTTGGACGTCCATAGGCGCTCGATGTCGGCGTACCTCGCGTCCCACTCCGCCGCCGTGTGCGGGTTCTGGTCGTGGCTCATCGGTCCAGCCTGACACCGCCGCCGCGCGGCGTCGAGCAGCATTGCGTTGGAGGCAAGAAGTGGTCTCGACAAGCTCGACCAGCGGTTAGGGGCCCGACCAGCGGGCGAGGTGGTCTCGACAAGCTCGACCAGCGGGCGGGGGTCTCGACAAGCTCGACCAGCGGTGGGTGCGCTCGACCAGCGGGCAGGGTGCGCTCGACCAGCGGTGGGTGCGCTCGACCAGCGGTGGGTGCGCTCGACCGGCGGAAGTTGGTCATCGACGCGGCGGCTGTGGAGGGGCAGACTGGGAGACATGGCATTTCCCATTCGCATCGGAGTCCAGATCCAGCCGCAGCACGCCCCCGACTACTCGCTGATACGCGACGCGGTCTTGCGGGCAGAAGACCTCGGCGTCGACATCATCTTCAACTGGGACCACTTCTATCCGCTCTACGGCGACCCCGACGGCGCGCATTTCGAGTGCTGGACCATGCTCGGCGCGTGGGCTGAGCAGACCGAACGCGTCGAGATCGGTGCGCTCGTCACGTGCAACTCGTATCGCAACCCCGACCTGCTGGCCGATATGGCACGCACCGTCGACCACATCTCCGGCGGCCGACTCATCCTCGGCATCGGCGCGGGCTGGTTCGAGAAGGACTACGACGCGTACGGCTACGACTTCGGCACCAAAGGCAGCCGCATCGGCGAGCTGGGCGAGGCACTGCCGCGGATCGCCTCACGGTTCGAGAAGCTCAATCCCCAACCCACCCGGCACATTCCGGTCCTCATCGGTGGCAGCGGCGAGAAGAAGACCCTCCCGCTCGTCGCGAAGTACGCCGACGCCTGGCACGGCTTCAACGACGTCGAGACCTACCGGCACAAGACCAAGGTGCTGTCGGGCTATTGCGAGGAGATCGGCCGCGACCCCGAAACCATCGAGCGGTCGGCAGGCATCCCGTTCACCGGCGACGTCGAGGAACTGGTGCGCACCGCCGACGCCATCAGCGCCGAAGGCGTCTCGCTGATCACCGTCGGCACCACCGGCCCCGAGTACGACCTGACGGCCGTCGAAGCGCTGTGCCGCTGGCGCGGGTGAACTGAGTCGATATGTCGAGCCTGGCCGTCGTCGCGATCATCGCGGGTGTCATCTCGCTTGGCTGTTGGGTCGCGTCGCTGATCACCGGCGACACGTCGTGGGTCGACCGCATCTGGTCGATCGCGCCTGTCATCTACCTCTGGGTGTTCGCGGCGTACAGCCACTTCGACGCCCGCACGACGGTGATGGCTGTGCTCGTGACGGCGTGGGGTATCCGTCTGACGTTCAACTTCGCCCGACACGGCGGGTATACCGGCACCGAGGACTACCGCTGGGCAGTGCTGCGCTCCCGAATGAGCAAGTGGCAGTTCTGGTTGTTCAACCTGTTCTTCATCGTGATCTACCAGAACCTGCTGCTGGTGCTGATCACGCTGCCCGGCTACACCGCGCAGCGTCATCCGGGCGGGTTCGTTGTGCTCGACGTCGTGCTCGCGGTGGCCTTCCTGGCGTTCCTCGCCGGGGAGGCCACCGCCGACCAGCAGCAGTGGGAGTTCCACGCACGCAAGGCCTCCGGCCAGACGTCGACGCGGTTCTGCACCACCGGGCTGTTCCACTACTCCCGGCACCCGAACTACTTCTTCGAGCAGGCCCAGTGGTGGGTGATCTACCTGTTCGGAGCCGTGGCCGCGGGGTCGATCCTGCAGCCGACGATCGTCGGCGCGGTGCTGCTGACCCTGCTGTTCGTCGGCTCGACCAAGTTCACCGAGTCACTGACACTGTCGAAGTACCCCGAATACGCCGACTACCAACACACAACGTCGGCGCAGATCCCGTTGCCGCCCAAGCGACGTCGGACGGCGGCTGCCTGAGCGGCGATCCTCTGCGCCGCAACCCTGTTCACGCGACGTTCGCCCAGCGATCGGGACAACCGGCGCGAGACGGGCGTGGCTGGGTTCAGCTCGAGGCCGTCGACCGCCTAGATTTGATGACATGCTCAGACCGCTCACTGTCGGAAAGAACATCCCGGACCCTCGCGTTCTCCTGCGCGTGGTGATTGTCGGAGCACTCCTCATGCTTGCGCTGGTGGGTACTTCTCTGGCCGCGGACACCGCCCGGGCCGAGCCGCCGATGCGGCTACCCGACCAGGTGACCGATCCCGCCGACGTGCTCTCGTCGTCGGATCGCACGCGGGTGCAGCACGCGGTCGAGGGGCTCTACCGCGACCACGGCGTGCAGTTGTGGGTCGTCTACGTCAAGACATTCAACGGGCTGGGTAGTGAGCAGTGGGGCTCGCAGACCGTGCAGATGAGCGACCTCGGCGAGCACGACGTGCTCCTCGCCGTCGCCACCGACGACCGCGCGTACCGCTTCGACGCGCCCGATTCGGTCGACGGCCTCGACCGGTCGAAGCTCGATTCGATCGCCCAGGACAACATCGTGCCCGCGCTCAAGAAGTCGGACTGGCCGGGCGCGGCCGTCGGCGCGGCGAACGGTCTCGGCTCGGCACTCACGCCGTCGCACACCGCCGCAATCGTCACCGGAGCGGTCGGTGGTGTCGCGGTCGTCGGCGGCGGCGGCGCCTACCTCTACTCACGGCGGCGTCGAAAGCAGAAGCTCGAGTCGCAACTCGACTCCGTTCGCGAACAGGAACTCACCGGCGACCAACTACTGTCACAGCCGATCGAGGTCCTCGAACCCTGGTCGCGCGAGGTCTTGACCGACACCGACAACGCAATCCGCACCAGCGAGGAGGAGCTGCGGCTGGCCGTCGACGAGTTCGGTCCGGCCCAGACCGCACCGTTTACACAGGCACTCGACGCCGCGAAACGTGGTCTTGCGACATCGTTCTCGCTGCGACAACGACTCGACGACGACATCCCGGAGACATCCGACGAACGACGCTCGATGCTGGTGCAGATCATCACAACCTGCACCGACGTCGACGCCGCACTCGACGAGCAGGTCTCGGCCTTCGACGAGATGCGCAATCTGTTGATCAACGCCGACAGCCGATTCGCGCAGATCACGCAGCAACTCGTCGCGCTGCGGGCACGCCTCGAGGGTGCCTCCGGCCAACTCGCGACGCTGACGCAGAAGTACGGCGCGCCGACGCTGCGCTCGATCGAGCACAACGTCGACCTCGCCGCCCAGGAGGTCGGGTTTGCCGAGAGCAGCGCGGACCAAGGTCGCGCGGCGATCGCGCGACCCGTCGGCGAGCAGGGCGCCGCCGTTGCCGCGATCCGCTCGGCGGAGGGCGCCATTTCCCAGGCCGACAAGCTCCTCGACTCGATCGACAACGCCGACACCAACATCGCCGCCGCGCACACGCAGCTGCCCGCGCTGATCGCCGAGGTCGAGGGCGAGTTGCAGGAGGCCGCCGGACTGTCGTCGGATGGCGGGCCGGAGCTGGCGACGGCGGTGGCGTCGGCCACCACGGCGCTCGACCGCGCCAAAGCCGGCACGGACCAGGACCTACTGGGAGTGTTCACCGCATTGGTCGACGCCGACGCCGACCTCGACCATGCACTCGATTCCGCCCGCGGCGCGCTGGCAAAGCGCAAGCAACGAACCGAGGTACTCACCGCTGCACTGACCAGCGCGCAGGCCAAGGTCACCGCGGCGTCGGACTTCATCTCAACTCGACGCGGCGCCATCGGCTCGACCGCACGCACCCGACTCGCCGAAGCGCAGCGCCTACTGCAGTCGGCCACTACGACCGCGGAGAGCGACCCGACCGCGTCGACCGATGCCGCGCGTCGAGCCGGATCTCTCGCCGACCAGGCACTGATGGCCGCACAGGGCGACGTGGTGAGCTGGCAGCAGAGTCAGCAGCCGCGCTCGAGCACCGGATCGGCGGCCACCGGTGCGGTACTCGGCGGCATCCTGGTCGACAGCTTCCTGCGCGGGACGATGCGCGGCGGTGGCTACGGCGGAGGGTTCGGGGGCGGCTTCGGCGGCGGTGGCTACACCAGCGGCGGCGGGCGCAGCCCCGGCTCGTTCGGCGGGTCGTCGAGCTCGGGCCGCATCGGCGTCGGGGGCCGGTTCTAGGGCCCTGGTCCGGTCGGGCGCGCGGTCGGGCGTGCGGTAGGCGGCCGCTGCGCGCCGCAGCCCGCAGAAAGTTGCGCGTCTTGGGCGGCCCGCATGTACCGGTACGTGCGGAGGGTCTGGGAAGTGCGGTTTTCTGCGGGCTCCCGGGTAAGGCACGCGCCTCGGTGCTGCACGCGCGGTCGCTGCCGCACTCCGCAGAAACTCACGCCCCACGGGCCGCGCGCATGTACCGGTACGTGCGGAGGGTCTGGGAAGTGCGGTTTTCTGCGGGCTCCCGGGTAAGGCACGCGCCACGTTCCTGCGGGCTCGGCCACTGCGCGCGGTCGCTGCGGCCTCCGCAGAAAGTGACGCCCTACGGGCGGCGCGCACGTACCGGTACGTGCGGAGGGCCTGAGAGGTGTGGTTTTATGCGGGGCGCGATTCGGCGTGCGCCCGGTTGCTGCAGTCTGCGCGTGCCCGCCTTCTGCACGCGGCACGTTGCTGCTGGCCCGGTCACTGCGCGCGCGGGCGCGGCGCAGTCCGCAGAAAGTGACGCCCCGCGGGCCGCCCGCACGTACCGGTACGTGCGGAGGCCCCGAGAGGTGTGGTTTTCTGCGGGCTCCCGGGTAAGGCACGCGCCACGTTGCTGCACGCTCGATCACTGCGCGCGGGCGCGCCGCACTCCGCAGAAAGTGACGCCCCACGGGCGGCGCGCATGTACCGGTACGTGCGGAGATCCCGAGAAGTGTAGTTTTCTGCGCGCGCGCCCAGTAGCCGCACACGCCCGGTTGCTGCGCGCCCCTACGCCGACTTCCGCCCGAAGCCCAGGTACGCGATTGGGCCGATGTAGTTGATGAAACTCGCTGCGGCCCAGGCCTTTTTGGGTCCGCGAACCTGCTCAGCGGGCCGCTGCTTGAGGTCGCGTAGGGCGTAGCCCTGCAGCGCGAACTGGGCGACGGCGGCAACGCTGATCAGCGCGCGCTTCGCGGGGGTGAGGTTCTTCTTCGTGTCACGAGTCACAACGTCACACTACCGTTCGGCCTTTTATTTCATAAGCCTAAGTATTAGAGTTACTAAACGTGACCGAAACCAGTGCAGACATCGCCCGAGCGCTTCGCCCCTCCGTGACGCGGCTCTACCTGGCGTTGCGTCGGCACACCCCGATTCCCGAGTACACCGCTGCTCAGGCGTCGGCGCTGGCCACGATCGTCGACCACGAGCCGATGCGCATGGGCGAACTCGCCGAACGCGAGTCCATCCGCATGCCAACGGCAACAGCCCTGGTCGACGGCCTGTGCAAGAGCGGACTGGTGGTTCGTGCACCAGACCCCGACGACCGACGTGCCGTCCTGGTCCGACTGACCGAACACGGGCACGAGGTTCTCGAGCGGGTTCGCGGGCAACGCGAGGACGCGCTCGCCGCAGCACTCGAACGGCTTTCCGACGACGACCGCGCGCGGCTCGCCGCGGCTGCCCCAGCATTTCGGGCACTGCACGCGGAGCTCGAGGGGACCCCGACCCCATCCCCGACCCCGACGAAGTAAAAACAGCGGCGACGTAGAAGCAGTAGTTCCCAAAGACTCTAGTAAGCAACAACTTTCGACAATGAACACGAGGTAGATGTGACAACCACGACGGAGAAGCCGGCGCAGTCGGCGCCAGAGGAGCACTCCCACTCACTGATCGAGACCTTCAAGGGTCAGCCCCGGGCCGTGTGGGTGACCGCATTCGCTGCGGTCATCGCCTTCATGGGTATCGGCCTCGTCGACCCGATCCTGAATACGATCCGCGAGGAACTGCACGCGCCGCCGTCGAAGCTGACGCTGCTTTTCGCCGTCTACCTCGGTGTGCAGGTGATCGCCATGCTGATCACCGGTTGGGCCGCATTCCGCTACGGACCCAAGCGCACGCTGACCGTCGGCCTCGCGTTGATCGTCATCGCAGCGGGCGTCTCGACGTTCGCGGGCAACATCGACCACCTCATCGCGATGCGCGTGCTCTGGGGTCTCGGCAACGCGCTGTTCATGGCGACGGCACTGGCGTTCATCGTCGGCGCGGCCAAGGGCGGCCAGCACGGCGCGATTCTACTGTACGAGGCCGCGCTCGGCGTCGGCCTGGCAGTCGGTCCGCTTCTCGGAGCACTGCTCGGAGCATGGACGTGGCGTGCACCGTTCGCGGGTACCGCGGTCCTCATGCTGATCGGTGCTGTGCTGTGTGCGTTCATGCTGCCGTCCGACGGTCCGCGCTCAGAACGTGTCGCGGTCAGCATTGTCGACCCGCTCAAAGCGCTGCGTAACCGCACCTTGCTGCTGACGTCGATCGGCTCGGCGTTCTACACCGGCGCACTGTTCACGGTCATCGCCTACGCGCCACTTGCCATGGGCCTCAAGCCGATTCCGGCGGGCATGGTGTTCTTCGGTTGGGGTCTGTTGACCGCACTCTCGGGTGTCTTCGTCGGGCCGCGACTCGCCGAATGGATCGGACAGCGCGGTGGCGTGATGACCGCGATCGTCGGCTACGGCGTCGTGATGGCGCTCGCAGCGGTCGGTGTCGCCACCGACCAGGTGTGGCTGACCGGTCTCGCGATCGTGCTCTCGGGTCTGCCGTCGGGCATCCTCAACACGCTGTTCACCGGCGTTGCGATGTCGTCGGCCGATCCCAACAAGCCGCGCTCGGTTGCCAGTGCCGGCTACAGCTTCCTGCGTTGGATGGGCGGCGCGGCGTCGGCCGTGCTGGTCGCCTACCTCGCGGAGTGGTTCGCTCCGGCGGCCCCGTTCTGGTTCGCCGTCGGCTACTGCGCCGTCGCCGTGATCGCGGTCGGGTTCGTGCAGTCGAAGAAGGCGGAGTCGCACCACGTCGACGAGGACGCCGCGCTGGTCGGTGCGGAAGAGTTCTGAGTCTCGCTCAATACGAAAGAGGTTGCCCCGCAGTCCACTTCGGACCGCGGGGCACTCTTCTGTAGGGAGCGGCCGTCAGTCGAGCCAGTCGAGCACCGACGCCGCGGTCCAGCTCTGCTGCATACTGCCGAGCGCCTCGCCGGTGAACGGCTCGTAGTACTCGGCGAACGCGCCATCGGTGGCCTGCCGCAAGCCCTCTTCACGGAGTCGCGCGGAGCGTTCTGTCCACCCGCGGCGCGCGAAGGCCCAGCTGAACAGCCAGGTCATCACCGGCCAGACCGGGCCGCGCCAATACTCACGTGGGCGGAAGTCGGCCGAAATCGGCGACGTCGACGGCGGGACACTGAATCTCAGGTCGGGGTGTCCGCAGAAGCGCGGGCCGTCGAACAGTCGTAGCAGCGCGCGTTCCCGATCGCGCGACAGCCCGCCGCACAGCAGGGGCGCGAAGACCGCGATGGTCTCGGAGTTGATCCACTGACCGGCGCGCAGGTCGTAGTCACGCGCGGCACCGTTGCGGTCGTTCGCGGCCGCGACCACGCCCGCCTTGAACCGATCCGACCACGCCCGCAGGTCTCGCACGTCAGCGCGCGGCTTGGAGTAGTCCTCCCCGATCGTCGCGAGAACATCGCATGCGACGGCGAAGATCGCACTGACGAAGACGTCCTCGACCATGAAACTCATGACCTTGGGCAGGATCTCGTCGTCGTAGTGCGCTCGTTTCATCTCTTCGACGAGCCAGATGTAGCGGTCGTATTCGAGGTCGGTCGGGCGCATCGAGAGGTCGGCGACGTGCTCGAGGTCGGCGCGGGTGTACGGCGGCAGATCCTCGCCGGGAACGACGCGCGAGTACGGACCGTCCCAGCGCGGGGAGTTGTCCATACCCGATTCCCAGCCGTGGTAGATCGTGACGCGACCGCGCCCGAGCGGATCCCGTGCGTGAGCGAGCCATCGATGCCACCGCATCAGCGCGCCCCACCGGCGGTCGATGAACTCGTTTGCGACGGCCCGCGTCGAACGGCCGTGTCGCCGTGAGTGATCCAGGATGCGCTGAACCGCAATCGCGTGCACCGGCGGCTGCGTGATGCCCGACGTCTCCGGATAGTCGGGTGCGGCGTCGGCCAGGCGCGAGCACTCCCATCGGCCTGGGCCGGGGAAATAACCGTCGCGCCCGTTGGCGAAAACGATGTGCGGAATCATGCCGTTCGACCACTGCGCCGAGAGCAGTGTGTCCATCTCGATGACGGCACGTTCGACGCTCAGCGGCGCGAGACCGACTGTCACGAATGCTGCGTCCCAGCTCCACATGTGCGGGTAGAGGCGGGGTGCCGCGCTGGTCATCGTGCCCAGATCGTTGCCGCGGAGCAGATACGCGGCTCGTGCCGACAACTGCGTTGGGGTGAATCCATACCTGGCCACGCGTTGATTCTGCACTGCCTCGACTGTCCTCGCCGCTCGAGGTCGTCGGTGATGTCCGCCGATACGGTTGGACGCGTGCCAACCGCATTGATCACCGGAGCCAGCCGCGGACTCGGCGAGCAGATCGCCCGACAACTCGCACCCACCCACTCGCTGATTCTCGGCGGCAGACCGTCGACAGCACTCGACGCGCTCGCCGCGGAGCTGGGTGCCACGACATTCGCCGTCGAACTCACCGACCACGATTCGGTTGCCGCGGCCGCGGCGTCGATACCGTCGCTGGACGTACTGGTCCATAGCGCGGGAGTCGGCTCGACGCTGCGCACCGTCGCCGAGACACCCGCCGACGAATGGCGTCACGTGCTCGAGGTGAATCTCGTTGCCGCAGCCGAGGTGACGCGTGTGCTGCTGCCCGCGCTGCGGGCGGCGCAGGGTCACGTCGTGTTCATCAACTCGGGCGCGGGGATTCGCGCCAACCCCGGTTGGGGCGCGTACGCGGCGAGCAAGTTCGGGCTGCGCGCGCTGGCCGACGCCCTGCGCGGCGAGGAGACCTCGCTGCGCGTGACGTCGGTGTTCCCCGGGCGAATCGACACCGACATGCAGCGCGAGCTGGTCGCGATCGAGGGCGACGACTACGACGCGTCGAAGTTCCTGAAGCCCTCGACGGTCGCGGGCGCGGTGGTCGCCGCGATCCACACCCCGGCCGACGCCCACCCGACGGAGATCGTGCTGCGCCCGACCGGCCGCGGGTGATCTCGACAAGCTCCTTCCCGCTGGTCGAGCGGGCGCGAGCGCAGCGAGCACCCGAGTCGAGACCACACCTCCGGGCGGGTGATCTCGACAAGCTCGATCAGCGGTTGGGGGCTCGATCAGCGGGGGTGGGCTCGATCGGCGGGAACTCCCCTACAGCTGCTTGAGGTCGGTCGGGGCCCAGACGGCGCGCATGGAGGAGATCTTGCCGTCGGCGTCGAAGACCATGATGTCGATCGGGGTGATCTCGAACCGCATGTCGGCGGTGCCGGTGACGAGCGTGAACTCGAAGACCGCGGTGTCGCCCGCGATCTTCTTCCAGTTCAGGGTGGCGACGTGCTCGTCCATGCCGGTGATGATCGAGTAGAACTCGACGAGCTGATCGCGGGTGTTGCGGATGTCGGCGCCGATCGGGTCCTCGACGGTCGCGTCGGGTGCGTAGAGATCCGCGATCTGCTCGGCGGTGCCGCTGGTGAGCAGATCGATGTACGCAGCTACGGCGGCCTCGATCTTGCTCGACAGCTCGGTCTGTTCCTGCTCGACGGTCATACGTGTCTCCAAATCTAGAACGTGTTCTACTTTGGAGCCAAGGTATCAGTCGAGGCGCTCGTAGATGGTGCCGTTCGCGATTCCGCCGGCCTCGCACATCGTCTGCAGCACGAAGCGCCCGCCGCGCTGCTCGAGAGCGTTGATGGCGGTCGCGGCGATACGTGCACCGCTCGCACCCAGCGGATGCCCGATGGCGATCGCGCCGCCGTTGACGTTCACGCGGTCCAGGTCGACGTCGAGTTCCTTCGCCCAGGCAAGCACCACGGACGCGAACGCCTCGTTGACCTCGAACAGGTCGATGTCGTCGAGGCTCAGTCCCGCGCGGGCCAGCACCTTGCGGGTCGCCGGAATGATCGCGGTGAGCATGAGCAGCGGGTCGTCGCCGACGACGGCGAACGAGTGCACGCGCGCCCGAGGCCGCACCCCGAGTTGTCGCGCCCGCTCCTCATTCATCACCAGCACCGCTGCCGAGCCGTCGTTGATCTGGCTCGCGTTGGCCGCGGTCACGTTCCAGCCGATCTGCGGGAATCGTTGCGCGATCGCCTCGTCGTAATAGGCGGGGCGAAGGCCTGCGAGTGTCTCGAGCGTCGAGCCGACGCGGATCCCCTCGTCCGTGGTCAGCCCCGCGAGCGGAGCGATCTCGTTGTCGAAGAGACCGTTCTTGGTCGCTGCTGCGGCCAATTCGTGTGAGCGCAGGGCGAACTCGTCCATCTCGGTGCGCGAGATGCCCCACTTGGCTGCGATCAGCTCCGCCGAGATGCCCTGCCCGACAAGTCCTTCGGGGTACCGTTCGTTGAAGGCCACGCCGTTGAGGTCGTCGGTGCCGAAGGCAGCCGATCCCATCGGTACCCGCGACATCGATTCGACGCCCGCACCGACCACTACGTCGTAGGCGCCCGCAATGACGCCCTGCGCTGCGAACGCGATGGCCTGTTGACCACTGCCGCACTGCCTGTCGAGCGAGACGCCCGGCACCGACTCCGGGTAGCCGGCCGCCAACAAACCGCGACGCGCGATGTTGAGGCTCTGCTCACCGACCTGCGTGACAACGCCGGTGATCACGTCGTCGATGTCGGCCGGATCGATTGCATTGCGTGACAGTAGTTCTCGCAGCGGATGAGCCAGGAGATCGACCGGGTGTACGTCGTGTAGCGCGCCCGTCGGCTTTCCCTTTCCGACCGGGGTGCGCACGGCGTCGACGATGACTGCTGTGTTCATGATCTTCATACCTTTCGTGATGGTGAATCATGCTGTGCCCGACTATGTTCGGGCGGGGCGGTGCTACGACCCCAAGGCCCAAGACCGCAAGACCGCATCAACCGATGTTCGACGCCGCGACCGCTTCAGCCTGGGCGGACGTGCGACGCACCAGCGGGCCGAGCGCGAGAATTGTTGCGGCTGCGGCGAATGCCGCGCAGACCCACCAGGTTCCCGTTGTGACTCCCGCTCCGAGCATGGCGACAAGCGCGCTGGTGCCGATCGTCGTACCCAGTTGTCGCGACATCGTGATCACCGCGCTGCCGCGGCCGGCGATAGCGGCGTCGAGTCCGCTTGTGGCGGTGGCGATCAACGCCGGAATGACCAGGCCGACACCGAATCCGCCGAGGAGCCAACCGGGTAGGAAGCCGGCGGCGTAGTTGGGATCGGACGCGTCGGTGCAGATTCTGATCAGGACCATTCCGATGGCCCACATGCCCGCTCCCGCGGCGGCGAGCAACCACGGCGAGACCGTCCGCGCCATCCGGGAGACCAGCACCGCCGCCACGGGCACCATCAGCGGACCCGGCGCAACGGCCAGACCGCTGCGGATCACCGAATAGCCCCAGCCCTTCTGTAGCAACAGGATTCCGTCGAGCAATCCGGCGGCGAAGGCGATGCTGAACAGCAACATCGCTGCCGTCCCGAAGGAGAACTCAGGACGCGAGAACAACCGTGTGGGGATCAGCGGGTCGTCGGATCGCCGATCGATGAAGACGAAGGCCACACCCAGGATCACGGCAGCGACGAGTACGGCGATCGCGCGCGTGGAACCCCATCCCCACTCGTCGCCCTGCACCAGGTAGAGGACGCCGAGTGCGCTCGACGCCGCGAGTAGCACGGCGCCTGTGAGCATTCCGATCGAGACGGCAGCGCCGGAGCGTTGTTGCTGCACACCGGAGTCGCGCCCGAAGACCCGGACCGCCGCGATCACGAACGCGATGCCGATCGGCACGTTGATCAGAAACGCTGCACGCCAGGAGAATTCGACGAGGATACCGCCGACGACCGGCCCGAGCGCCGCCGCCATCCCCGACGTTGCGGCCCAGATGCGCACGGCACCCGCCCGACGCTCCGGTGGCACCGACGTCACCAGAAGCGCAAGGCTCGCGGGCGTGAGCGCCGCCGCCCCGACAGCCTGCAGCACCCGCGCGGCGATGAGAACGCCGAGTGTCGGTGCGCATGCCGCGAGCGCGCTCGCCGCGGTGAACACGACGACCCCGCCGATGAAGCCGCGACGGTTGCCCAGCCTGTCGCTCGCGGCGCCCAGCGGGATGAGGAGTGCCGCATAGACGATCGCGTAAGCAGAGAGTGTCCAACTGACCGAGGTCAGCCGTGCGCCACCGAAGTCCTTGGCGATGTCGTCGAATGCCACGTTGACCACGAAGAGGTCGAGGGCGACCAGGAACGGCGCGCCGCACGCGACCGCGAGAAGAGCACCGGCGCCGTGCCGCCGTTCGCTCTGGCTTTTGTTTTCCATAGTCAGACTGTTTACCCGCTGACTATGCCTGCGTCAAGTCAGCTACACTGTGGGCATGGAGTTACGTGGACCTCTGGCCGAAAGGGACAACTGGACGGCGAATCGGTGCTCTATCGACAAAGCCATGGGCGTGATCGGCACCCGATCCGCGATGCTCATCCTGCGTGAAGCGTTCTACGGGGCAACACGATTCGACGAGTTCGCGCGCCGCGTCGGGATCACAGACGCCGTCGCATCGGCTCGACTGCGGGAGCTCACCGAGGCGGGGCTCTTCGAGAAGGTCCCCTACCGCGAGCCCGGCCAGCGCGTCCGCAACGAGTACCGCCTCACCGAGCAGGGCCACGCACTGCTGCCGGTGATCGTCGCGCTCATGCAGTGGGGCGACCGGTATCTGCAGCCCAGCGGTGCCCCACTCGACCTCACCGACGCCGACGGCGAGTCCATCCACGCCGCGGTCGTCGGACCCGACGGCACCGAACTCGGACCCGACGACGTCGCAGTTGCCCTCCATCGCAAGTAGCGATCACCCACGACCTCACCGTTCATCTGAGAAACCGACATTCTGGGCCGTGCCGTCAACCGTTTGATAAGTTCGCCCTCGCAACCGGACGGCACACTTGGCCGCAGCAGAGGACCCCCGCGGGGACACCTGCCGGAGACCACGAACAGCACGGGATGAGGGGGTCGCGATGGACGCACACTGCCCGAGCCTGTCGAGTCCGCGTGCGCGGAGTCTCGCGCCGTGAGCGTGCTGCTGCTGGCCGACGGCCTGCATCCCGACAACGACACCGCCCGACGCTGGGCCAACGACGAGCTGTCGAAGCCGCAGTATCACGAGCAGGCCACCACGCCCTCGCAGCCTCCTGAGCCCAGCCGGAACTTCTTCTCCATCCTCTACGACTTCTTCACCGGCGGACCGGCTCCGGACACAACGCTGATCGTGACCATCGTCGTCGTGCTGCTGGTGATCATCGCGCTCGTGGCCTTCGCCATCTTCTTCGTGCGACGCACTCCGCGGGCGCGGCGCACCGAGAAGTCGGCTCCCCTCGACGACCTGACACTCAAGTCCGGCGAATACCGCTCGGCCGCAGAGGATCTCCTCGACAAGGGCGATCCCGACGGTTGCGTGCGCGAAGCGATGCGCGCACTGGCGCGGCGGGGCATCGAACGCGGGTACATCGTCGCGGCGCCGTCGTTGACCGCTCGCGAGGCGTCGCGACGACTCGGCGTCGCCTACGACGACAAGCGCGACCAACTCCGTTGGGCCGCTGACCTTTTCGACGCCGTCGAGTACGGCTACCGGCACGCCGACCTCCCACAGGCGCAGGCCATGCTCGAGCTGGAACGCTCGATCCGCAGGGGTCGCGCACGGTCTGACGCGGACCACGATTCCGTGGGTGGCGGCAAGATGAGCGGCGACATGACCAGCGGTGACATGACCAGCGGCGACATGACGAACGACGACGTGGCGGCAGGCCGGTGAGCGCACCCGTGAGCGCACCGCCCGCGGCCCCCGAGGGTCGGTCCGGCCCAGCTCCGTCGCGTCCGCGACATCGACGTCGAACCTGGTTGATTGTCCTCGGAGTCGTGGTTGCAGTGCTGATCGTCGTGCTCGTCGCCGCCCTCGCGCTGGGCGGCGCGCCGTCGTCGAAGCCGAAGCCCCCGACGCCGAGCAACACGGTGGCGGGTGATCCCGACAACCTCGGGCCGACGGGTGCTCGTGCCGTCACGAAAGTGATCAGCGATCACGGTGTCGGCGTCACCGTGGCGCGGGGACTCGACGAACTCCGCGATCGCACGACACCGGGCGCCGACGATACCGTCGTCTTGAGCGGCTCCGGCGCTCTCACCCCGGCCAACGCGTCGTACCTCCTCGACAAGTTCCGAGACGTCAAGCGCGTGGTGCTGGTCTCCCCGACCGACAACGCGCTCGCGGCGCTGGGGCTACCGGTGAGCGTTGCACTCGTCGCGCAAACCCGATCAACGGGAGCGTGCTCGCTCATCGGGATCGCCCCCGACGACGTCATCTCGTCACAGGGCATCGGCGTGGGTTCGTACTCGTCGGCCACCAGGTACACGCCGACGCAGCCCGCGGCATCCTGCTTTCCCGACGACACCGACACCGGTGCAGATGTGGTCGATCGGCCGGGACAGATCGTCGTGGTACCCGCGACGACCTCGCACCCCGAGATCGTCGTGACCGACGGCGACTTCTGGCACAACGCAAACCTCGCCGAGGACGACAATGCGGGCGTTGCCCTCCGCGTGCTCGCCTCCTCCGGTCGCCTCATCTGGTTCATTCCGAGCTTTGGCGATCGACCACCTGAACCGGGTGAGCCCGACTCCGACCCGCGTTCTCAGATTCCGCGTTGGATCGGCCCCGGTTTCCTGCTGGCAGCCTTCGCTGTCTTCGCGCTGATGCTCTGGCGCGGACGACGATTCGGGCCGATGGTCACCGAGCCGCTACCCGCCGTCGTCAAGGCGATCGAGACCACCCAGGCCCGTGGACGGCTCTACCATCGCGCCGGAGCCGATAGTCGTGCCGCAGCGATCCTGCGCATCCGCACCATCTCGCGCATCGCCGGGTACCTCGGACTCCACTACGACCCCGTGCACGCCCTCGACGCACTCGACGCGTCCGACGAACACGATGACTCGGGCGTGTGGACACCGGACGGTTCCGACTCGTCGGTCGCCGCGATCATCAGCGTCGCCGCAGCGGCGTCACACCGAGACGCCCGCGACGTCGCACGACTCCTGACCGGCCCGTTGCCCGAGGGCGACGACGCGCTGGTCGTCTTCACCACTGAATTGACCGCTCTAGAGAAGGAAGTCCGGGGCACACCATGACCGCACCCTCAAACCCGCCGCACTCGACACCACCACACTCAACCCCGCCGCACTCAGCGCGACCGCCTGTACCCCAGCCCGCTTCGTATCCGCCTGTGCCGGGCGGTAAGTCGGGCGCGGTGGGGTCGGTGACGTCCGGAGTGGGGTCAGGGGCAGATTCGACGTCGGCGCGTTCTCGGCTGAATGCGGTACGCGCCGAGGTCGGCAAAGCCGTTGTCGGACAAGATACCGCGGTCTCAGGGATGCTGATCGCGCTGCTGTGTCGCGGTCACATCCTGCTCGAAGGCGTTCCGGGAGTGGCCAAGACGCTGCTGGTGCGGTCGGTCGCCGCTGCCCTCGACGTCGACACCGCGCGCGTGCAGTTCACCCCCGACCTCATGCCGGGTGACGTCACCGGATCACTGATCTTCGACGCCGCGGCGTCGGAGTTCAGTTTCCGGGAGGGTCCGGTGTTCACCAATCTGCTTCTCGCGGACGAGATCAACCGAACGCCACCCAAGACGCAGGCGTCACTGCTCGAGGCGATGGAAGAAGCGCAGGTATCCGTCGACGGCGTGCCGCGCGCCCTGCCCGAGCCGTTCCTTGTCGCAGCGACTCAGAACCCCGTCGAGTACGAGGGCACCTACCCGCTTCCGGAAGCTCAGCTCGACCGATTCCTGCTGAAGGTGACCCTGCCGATTCCACCGCGCGACGACGAGATCACCGTATTGGCAAGGCACGCAGCAGGATTCGATCCACACGATCTGGCCGCTGCCGGTCTGCGACCGGTCGCCTCGGGCTCCGATGTGATCGCAGGCGCAGCCGCAGTGCGACGGGTGGCCGTGGCACCACAGGTCGCCGCCTACATCGTCGACATCGCCCGCGCGACCCGGATGTCGCCGTCGCTCTCACTCGGGGTCAGTCCACGAGGTGCGACCGCGCTGCTCGGCACGAGTCGCGCGTGGGCGTGGCTGAGCGGACGCGATTTCGTCACACCCGACGACGTGCAGATGATGGCGCAAGCGACTCTTGCGCACCGCCTTTCGCTGCGCCCGGAGGCTGAGCTCGAGGGAGTCTCGGTCGGCGCGGTGCTGGCTGCGGCGATCGGTTCCGTTCCCGTCCCACGCTGATGGTCATCACCGGCCGCTTCTTCGTACTCGTCCTCGCGGGCGCCATTCCGACGGTGCTCTTCCCCCACTACTGGGTGGTGCTGGCCTGGGTCGTGGTATGCGTCGTGCTACTGCTGATCGACCTCGCCGTCGTCGGAAACCCCACGCGCACTCTCGAATTGGGTCGAGTGCCGTGCGGTCCGGTTCAGCTCGGCCAATCCACCCAGACGACGCTGTTGGTGCGCAACCTGTCCGGCAGTCGATTCCGCGGTCTGATCCGCGACGCATGGCAGCCGTCGGCAGGTGCGGAACCGACCGCGCCGCGGCCGGTGAATCTCGCTCCTGCGCAGTCGGAGTCGATCACGACGACCCTCACACCCACCCGCCGCGGTGACCGACTGGCCGTCGGTGTGACCGTTCGACGGCTCAGCCCACTCGGACTCTGCGCCCGACAGCGCACCGTCGTGGTTCCGGGCATCGTGCGTGCGCTGCCCGTCTTCACCGCGCGCAAGCATCTGCCGTCACGGCTGGCGTATCTGCGACAGCTCGACGGACGGTCGGCCGTGCGCACCCGTGGACAGGGAACCGAATTCGATTCTCTGCGTGACTATGTCGAGGGCGACGACGTGCGCAGTATCGATTGGCGTGCCACTGCGCGACGCCGCTCCGTCGTCGTCCGCACGTGGCAGCCGGAGAAAGACCGGCACATCGTGATCGTGCTCGACACGTCGCGGACATCGGCCGGTCGTGTCGGCGACGCTCCGCGACTCGACGCCGCGATGGATGCGGCCCTGCTGCTGGCGTCGCTCGCGTCGCATGCGGGCGATCGCGTCGACTTCATCGCGGGTGATCGCGTGGTACACCGGCGGATCATCGGAGCGCCGCGCACAACCTTGCTGAGCGACTTCGTGACCGCGATGGCGCCGCTCGAACCCGCTCTGGTGGAAGCAGATTGGCCCATGTTGTGCACCGAGGTCAGCAAGGTGTCGCGCCAGCGAGCACTCGTGGTGCTGTTGACACCGCTCGAACCCGCCGCGGTCGAGGAGTCATTGCTGCCGCCGCTCGCCGCACTCGCACAGCGCTACCAGGTGGTCATCGGATCGGTATCCGACCCGATGCTCGACGAGATGGCCGAACGTCGCGACGACGTCCGCGAGATCTACGACGCCGCAGCGGCGGTACGCACACTGACGTTACGAGGCCGCACGGCGTCGGGGTTGCGGCGTCTCGGCGTCGACGTCGTGGATGCCGCGCCTGACAAACTGCCCGCCGCGCTCGCCGACCACTACCTACTGCTGAAGTCGCGCGGAATGCTCTGAGCGGCTTGCCTCCCCGGGCATCTGTCAGGCGACGGGTACCCGCGGTCGATCTCGTCGAGATCGCCTGTGGCACCACGATCGTGGGCACGACGTCCGAGCACCAGCGCGTACAAGAGGAACCCGACCCACACGGTGACGCCGATACCGATGCGCGCCCATGTCGGGAGACCCGACGGGGTCACGAACGCTTCGATGGCTCCGCAGATGAGTAGCAGCACAACCAATCCGATGCCGATGGCGATTGCGGTGCGGCCCGCCTCGGCAAGTGAATCAGAGCGTTTGCGGTCGCCGGGCGCGACCCAAGACCAGAAGATGCGCAGCCCGACACCTGCCGCCACGAACAGACACGTGAGCTCGAGTAGCCCGTGCGGGGTGATGAGTCCGAAGAAGAGGTCGGCCCGACCGTGGTTGATCATGATCGAACCCGTCACCGCGAGGTTGAGAATATTCTGGTAGAGCATCCAGATCACCGGGAAACCGAAGACCCCGAAGGCGATGCACAGCAACGCAAGTCGGAAGTTGTTGGTCCAGACCTCGAACGCGAACGACGACGCGGCGTGCTCGGAGTAGTAGTTCTCGAAGTCGTCGTTGACGAGGTGCTCGATCTCCGCGCGCGACCCGAACGTGTGCTCCATGGTCGGGTGGTCGAGGAGCCACCAGCCGATGCCGACAGCGAATGCGATCGACACGACCATCACCGTCAGCCACCACCGTCGAGTGCTGTAGAGCGCGGCGGGCAGCGTTATCGTCACGTACCGCACCAGTTGGTCCCACGTGGTGACGGTCGACCCGAGCGCGTGCCCGCGAGCCCGGGCCAGCAGCGTCGACAAATATGCGACGACCGCGCGGTCTGGCGCCGACGATCGGATCACCGACAAGTGTGTGGCAGTGCGCTGATAGGCGTCGAGGATCTCGTCGGACTCGGCACCGGTGAGGTGGCGTTTTCGTGAGAGTTCGTCGAGTCTCTGCCACGTCGGTGACTTCGCTCGTACGTAGGCATCGAGATCCACATCGGTAGCCTAGCGAGACCACGGGCAGCGCTGTACCCCTGTGGGGCGGGATCATTCACGTGGCCCACGATCGGCTACGTCTGCGCCACCCGCAGCCGCTACGGTGGTGCGTATGTACCCGGGGCCGAACATGCATGCAGGGCAGCCCATGTACGCGCGACCCAACATGTACGCGGGACCGGGCACGTACATGGCACCGCCCGCGCCGGTGTACGGCGGCGGGACGGTCGGTCTCGGGCGCAACGACCTCGTCTCGGGTGAGGCAGTCGCACTTGACCTTCCGCCGGCATCGCTCGGCAGGCGCATCGTGTCGGGAGTGATCGATGTGGTGATCGCCGTGGTCGTACTCATCGCGCTGTTCTGGGTGTCGGTCAAGATCGGCATGAGCCTGCGGGACGGCGCCGTGCTGGCAGGTGCCTTCGCGCTCTCGTCGGTGCTGGCGTTGATCGTGCTGCCGACGGCGGTGGAGACGCTCAGTCGTGGAAAGTCGTTGGGGCATTGGGCGCTCGGCCTGCGCACGGTCCGCGACGACGCCGGGCCGATCGGTTTCCGACACGCGTTCACGCGGTCTCTCGTCGGCGTCGTCGAGATCTTCGTGTTCTTCGGTGTACCCGCGATTGTGTGTGCTGCCATCAGCCGCAAGGACAAGCGCGTCGGCGATCTCGTCGCAGGCACCTACGTGATCCGCGACCGGCGTTCGCTGGAGGTCGCAGGCACCGCGATCATGCCACCACACCTCGCAGAGTGGGCGCGCACCGCCGACATCGGGGTTCTGACCGACCACCAGGCCATGCTGATCCGCGGCTTCCTCCACCAAGCGCCGTCGATCCGTGACGACGCACTGCGTGCCGCTCTCGCAAGGCAATTGGTGCAGACGCTCGCGCCGTACATCTCACCCGCGCCACCTGCCGGGGCCAACGACGTGGACGTGCTCAATGCCGTTGCGGCGCAACGCCGACAGCGCGAGTGGCTACGCCTCCAGCGGGACGAGGAACTTCGACGCCGCGTGCTCCGCTGAGCACCCGGCGCCGACTGTGCGCCTCGTCGCGTCGAGTGGGTACCGCTGCCGCTACTTCAGCTCGCTGCTCGACTTGCCGAGCACGCGTCGCGCGATGATCAGTTGCTGGATCTGCTGTGTGCCCTCGAAGATGTCGAGGATCTTGGAGTCCCGGGCCCACTTCTCGAGCAGTCCGACCTCGGAATAGCCTGCGGTGCCACCGATCTCGACAGCCTTGTTGGTCAGCTCGGTAACCATGCGGCCCGCCTTGGCCTTCGACATCGACGCCTCGGTCGAGTTCGGCTGCTTGTTATCGGCCATCCACGCGGCACGGATGGCAAGCAACCACGAAGCCTCCCAATCGGATTCGAGGCGAATGAAGTCGTGGACAGCTGCTGCCTGATTGGCGGCGGGCTTGTCGTAGTCGATGACGTGTCCGGCGCCCTCGAGGGTTGCGCGCAGCTCCTCGAGTGCGGCACGTCCGAGGCCGACGGCCATCGCCGCGACCAGCGGACGCGTGTTGTCGAAGGTCTGCATGACACCCGCGAACGCCTTCTTGGTATCGACTTCCGGTGAGCCGAGCAGGTTTTCGGCGGGTACGCGAGCATTCTCGAAGCGCAGCACCGCGGTGTCGGACGCCTTGATGCCGAGCTTGTGCTCGAGGCGGACAACCGATACTCCCTCGGTGTCCATCGGCACGACGAAGCTCTTGATCGCGGCACGGCCGGCACTCTTGTCGACGGTCGCCCACACCACGACGTGGTCGGCGCGAGAACCCGCGGTGACGAAGATCTTCTCGCCGTTGATGACGTACTCGTCGCCGTCGAGTGTCGCGGTGGTGCTGACGGCCGCCGAGTCGGAGCCGAAGCTCGGCTCGGTGATCGCCATCGACGCCCAGACGTCCTTGAACTTCTCGAGCTGCTCGGGGTTTGCTACCGCCGCGATCGCGGCGTTACCGAGACCCTGATACGGAATCGACAGCATGAGCGCGACGTCGCCCCAACCCATTTCGACGCCGTGCAGAACCGCACGCATGTTGCCGCCGTTGACGACGTCGGACTTCTTCGCCGACGACTTGTCCGCGGCGTCGGATTCGCGTCCCTTGCGGGCGGCTTCGCGGGCGAGTTTGCCCAGCTCGTCGAGCTCCTCTGGGTAGGTGTGCTCGGCCTTGTCGTATGTGCGCGAGATGGGCCGGAAGATGTGCTCGGCAGCGAGATGCGCCTGCTCGGTGACCGGGGCGAGCTTCTGCGGGAGCTCGAGGTTGATTGC
The DNA here is from genome assembly GCF_001665475.1 of Gordonia sp. 852002-51296_SCH5728562-b. Taxonomy (NCBI): domain Bacteria; kingdom Bacillati; phylum Actinomycetota; class Actinomycetes; order Mycobacteriales; family Gordoniaceae; genus Gordonia; species Gordonia sp. 852002-51296_SCH5728562-b. The sequence continues at coordinate 65,610 of NZ_LZMI01000112.1, forward strand.
CATGCCGGTATCTTACTGCGCGGTAAGATAGATTTCCAGCCCTCCCCGAAAGTCCTTTCCGCTCCTGCGGATCGTCGTGCGTCAGCAGTAACCGACCCGTGCGTGCCGACGCCCGTTTACGCTGGCCACATGGCCTACGACGACGATCTCGCCTACCGGATCCGCGAGCTGCTGTCGGGTGAGAGCGGCGTCGCAGAGAAGTCGATGTTCGGCGGTCTCGCCTTCTTGGTCGACGGCAACATGGCCGTTGCGGCGAGCGGGCACGGTGGACTCATGGTGCGCGTACCGCCAGACGAGACCGACGCCTACCTGGCCAGAGCGCACACGGCTCCGATGGTCATGTCGGGACGAGAAACCCGCGGGTGGTTACGGGTCTCGACGGAGGGCATCCGCACCAGGCGGCAGCTCGAGAAATGGGTCGGCGTGGGCGTCGCCTACGCGCGATCGCTGCCGCCGAAGTGAGTGCCCCGGGTAGCTCCCGAAACGACGCGGCTGCCGAAATGCAGTGGCCCGCGCTGAGGTGGCTCACGAAATTCTGTTGGTTGCAGCGTCGTCGAATGCCATTGTGAAGCCCCATGACCATCCGACGATTCGACGACGCCTCGGTGGCCGACTGGCTGATGAGCGACCCGCGCGACTGGGGCTGCGTGGTGACCCGCGGGCCCCTCGGTTTCGACGCGTACGCACGTCTGTTGCACATACCCGACCCCGAATATGCCGGACAACGCGAAACCGACGTCGAATCCGTCTACGGCCCAAGCGAGTTGTGGCAGATCGCGGTGGCCGTCGAGGATCTGCGCTCCTACACAACAACTTCCGACGAGATCTATTACCTGATCTGGGCGGGATGCGGATATCCAGAATTGCTGAGCGGTGGCGCGCCCATCGTCGAGATCCACGACGAGAAGGGAACCGCGGTACGCGACTACCACCTGTTCGTCGGCGACACCGACATGCTGGGCTGGCTACCGCCACAACCCGAACCCACATCGCGCCACGGACACCCGATCCTGCCCGCGCCCGCATTCGTCTGGCCGGCAGATAGAGCGTGGTGCTTCACCGAAGACGTCGATCCGCACTTCGCGACGATCGGTGCGTCGACAGCGGCCATCGCGAGTCTACTTCGGGATACGCGCATCGACACGGTCGCCGACGACCCGGACGTCTCGCCGCCGTTCTACCGCTGACGGCCTGATTCACTCATCGAGAAGCGGCACCACGGCGAACACTTCGAGGTCACGCGGTGTGCCCTTCGCCTTGAAACGTCGCTTGCGGCTGAGCAATTGGAGCCCTTCCGCAGACTGCAGCGCATCGCTGGTGGCCAGCACCTCACCGGTTCCGGCGGCATCGGCGACGCGGGCCGCGATGTTCACGTCGACGCCGAGGTAGTCGCCACCGACCTGCCGCGGAGTTCCGGTGTGCACTCCGGCGCGCAGCTGCGCACGGTAGTCGTCGTGAGTGATCGCACTGACTGCGCCGCACAGTTCGAACGCGGCGAGGATCGCGTCGGCGGCATCGGGGAACACTGCCATCACGCCGTCGCCGAGCGACTTCACGATCCGGCCGCGATGAGCGCCGACGATGTCGCTGCTCACGCGATTGACCTCACCGATCAGCGACAGCACCCTGTCGTCGCCTGCGCGCAGGGCCCACGACGAGAATCCGACGAGGTCGGTGAACAGGACCGTCACGTCACCGCTCGCGGTGGCCGTGGCCGACCTGCGATCGACGAGCGCCTGCCACACCTTCACGACGCTGAGAGCCAGCTCGCGCGACGCGCTCGGCGACCGATCGCTCCCGGTCAGCAACTTCTCCATGCGATCGGAGAGGCGCGTCGGACGCGAGAGGTCGAGTTCGGGGACCGTCTCGGGCGTCAGCTTTCGCGGCAGCTGCGCCGCCCTGATCAGCGACGGCGTCCGGTCGGCCCGGGTGAGGAACTCGCCGACACGCGCCGGACCCGACGGCACGGGCTTGTCGTCAGGCGGTGTCGAGCCGGGGGTGGTGTCATCGTCGGACGTCACGAGTCAGATCGTAGCGACAAGCTCCACCAGCGGGAACGAGCACGACAGCGCGAGGGGTGGTCTCGACAAGCTCGACCAGCGGCGGGTAGCTCGACCAGCGGCGGGTAGCTCGACCAGCGGCGGGTAGCTCGACCAGCGAGGGTGGTCTCGACAAGCTCGACCAGCGGGGGTGGCGCTCGACCCGGCGGCGGGCCGCTCGACCAGCGGCGGGTGGTCTCGACAAGCTCGACCAGCGGGGGTAGCGCTCGACCAGCGGGGTGGTCTCGACAAGCTCGACCAGCGGGGGTAGCGCTCGACCAGCGAGTGGGCGCTCGACCAGCGACAGGCCGCTACGGGACGATGTTCACCATCCGGCCGGGCACGACAATCACCTTGCGGGGCGGCTGGCCGTCGAGGATCGCGAGGATCTTCTCGTCGTCGAGTGCTGCGGCGCGGATCGTCTCCTCGTCGGCGTCGGCGGGCACCGTGATGCGGCTGCGGACCTTGCCCTTGACCTGGATCGGGATCTCGACGGTGTCGTCGACAAGGTAGCGCTCGTCGGCGACCGGGAACGGTCCGCGCACCAGCAGTTCGTCGTGTCCGAGCCTCGACCACAGCTCCTCGGAGATGTGCGGCGCAAGTGGCGCGAGCATCAGGACGAGCTGTTCGACGGTGCTGCGGGGCGCGCCGTCGGGGAACTGCTTGGTCAGGTGACTGGTCAGTTTGATCAGCGCGGCGACGGCGATGTTGTCGCGCAGGCCGTTGTAATCCTCACGAACCTCCGCGATTGTCTTGTGCAGCAGGCGAAGTGTCTCGTCGTCGGGCTCGATGTCGGCGACGCGGACCGCGCCGGACTCCTCGTCGACGACCAGGCGCCATGCGCGCTGCAAGAATCGTTGCAGTCCCACAACGTCTTTCGTTGCCCACGGGCGCGACTGATCGAGTGGGCCCATGTACATCTCGTAGAGCCGCAACGTATCTGCGCCGTACTCGGCGGCAATGTCGTCGGGAGTCACCGAGTTCTTCAGCGACTTGCCCATCTTGCCGTACTCCTGCGTGACCTTCTCACCGTTGTAGACGAACTCGCCGTCGACCTCGGTGACCTCTTCGGCAGGCACGTAGATGCCGCGCGAATCGGTGTAGGCGTACGCCTGGATCATGCCCTGGTTGAACAACTTTCGATACGGCTCGCTGCTGGTGACGTAGCCGAGGTCGAAGAGCACCTTGTGCCAGAAGCGCGAATACAGCAGGTGCAGAACGGCATGCTCGACACCACCGATGTAGAGGTCCAGGCCGCCCGGATCGGTGAGACCGTGCAGCTCCGGCCGCGGACCCATCCAGTACGCCTCGTTCTCCTTGGCGCAGAACTCTTCTTCGTTGGTCGGGTCGATGTAGCGCAGTTGATACCAGGAGCTTCCGGCCCACTGCGGCATGACGTTGGCGTCACGCTTGTACTTCTTCGGACCGTCGCCGAGGTCGAGTTCGACGTGGATCCAGTCCGTCGCCTTCTCCAGCGGCGGACTCGGCTCACTGTCGGCGTCGTCGGGGTCGAAGGCGACGGGTGCGTAGTCCTCGACCTCCGGAAGCTCAACGGGCAGCATCGATTCGGGTAATGCGTGCGCGCGACCCTCCTCGTCGTAGACGATCGGGAACGGCTCACCCCAGTAGCGCTGACGGGCGAAGAGCCAGTCGCGCAGTTTGTACTGAACGGTGCCCTGCCCCGAGCCCTGCTCTTCGAGCCACTCGATGATCGCGGTCTTGGCGTCGTCGACGTTCTTGCCGTCGAGGAAGCCCGAGTTCACCAGCGGGCCGTCGCCGACATACGCCTCCTCCGAGATGCCGGCCTCGGAGCCGATGACCTCGACGATGGGCAGTCCGAAGACCGTCGCGAACTCGTAGTCGCGTGAGTCGTGTGCGGGGACCGCCATGATCGCGCCGGTACCGTAGCCCATCAGCACGTAGTCGGCAACGAAGACCGGAACCTGTTGTCCGTTAACCGGATTCGTCGCGAACGACCCGGTGAAGACGCCGGTCTTCTCCTTGTTCTCCTGACGCTCGAGATCAGACTTGGCTGCGATCGACGCGCGATAGTTCTTGATCGCCTCGGCGGGCGTCGACGCTCCGTTGGTCCACCGCTCGTCGACTGCCGCGCCCTCGGCACCCGACGGCCACGTGTCGGCAGTGAGCACGTCGACCAGCGGATGTTCAGGAGCCAGCACCACGTACGTGGCGCCGAAGAGGGTGTCGGGTCGCGTGGTGAAGACGTCGACGGTCACCTCGCCGTCGGCCTGTGCCGGGACGCCAGGCACCGGGAACTGCACCTGGGCGCCGCGTGAACGTCCAATCCAGTTGCGCTGCATGGTCTTGACCTTCTCGGGCCAGTCCAGCACCTCGAGATCGTCGAGCAGGCGGTCGGAGTACGCGGTGATGCGCATCATCCACTGCCGCAGGTGCTTGCGGAACACCGGGAAGTTCCCGCGGTCGCTTCGGCCATCGGCGGTGACTTCTTCGTTGGCCAGCACGGTACCGAGGCCCGGCGCCCAGTTGACGAGCGAATCACTCAGGTAGACAAGGCGATACGAGTCGACGAGGTCGGACTTCTCGGGTGCCGACAGATCTGCCCATACCCGACCGTCGTCGAGAGTGCGTGCACCGCTGTCGAATTCGGCGATCAGCTCGTCGACGCGACGCGCCTTGCCGGCCTCGTCGTCGTACCAGGCGTTGTAGATCTGCAGGAAGATCCACTGTGTCCAGCGGTAGAACGAGACGTCGGTGGTGGCAACGCGACGTCGCTCGTCGTGCCCGAGGCCGAGGCGTCGGATCTGGCCGAGGTAGCGCTCGATGTTGGCCTCGGTCGTCGTGCGGGGGTGCGTACCGGTCTGCACGGCGTACTGCTCGGCCGGGAGACCGAAGGAGTCGAAGCCCATCGTGTGCAGCACGTTGGCGCCCGACATGCGCTGGAACCGCGCGAACACGTCGCTGGCGATGAAGCCGAGCGGATGTCCGACGTGCAGGCCGGCGCCCGACGGGTACGGGAACATGTCCTGGACGAAGAGCTTGTCGGGGGCGTCGGGGCCGCTGCCGTCGAAGGCACTCATGTCGCCGGCCAGCGGTCCGACCGGGTTGGGTGCCTCAAAAGCGTGGCGCTGAGTCCACTCGCGCTGCCAGCGCTCCTCGATCTCGCCTGCGAGTCGGGCGGTGTAACGGTGCCCCGGAGTCGCGGAAGCTGGGTCGGTGCTCGCCTGATCGGCGGCGCCCTCGGAGGTGGAGATGTCGGCGGTGCTCACCTCACCAGGGTAAATCGTGGCTTCACCTGCCCTGAAATCGACGTCGGATGGGCGGGAAAAGTATGGTGGTCGGGTGAGTGTGGTGTCGATCGTCGTCTCGGTATGCGTCCTTGTGCTGGCCCTGGTGTGGCTGGTGGTCGGAGTGGCGGGCGTGATCGGCCGACTCCCGCGCAACCGATACTTCGGAGTACGCACCGATTCGACGATGGCCTCGGCCGAGGCGTTCACGCTGGCCAACCGCATCGCAGCCCCCGGAACGCTGGGTGCAGCGCTCATCCTGGTCGCCGGTGGCGCGCTGACGCTCGCCGTCGACAGCGGCTGGTCGGTGGTGTTCGGACTGGTGGCGCTCGTTGCGGGCGTATTGCTGGTCGGCGCTGTCAGCGGTTACGCGGTTCGCGCGGCCGACGCCGTCGCCCCAGCTGACGACGCGGGCTGCAGCTGCTGCTCGTCGGATCACGCCAGCGTCGACGACGCCCACACCGCGCAACCTGAGGAGACCAGCGCCGCCGCCGACTGCGGCACCGACAGCTGCGCATCGTGCACGCTGCGCGGCATGTGCAGCACCGACAGTGCATCGAGCAGCACAGCGTCGAGCGGCACGGCACCAGCGGCACAGCCCGACCGCCGCGCGCCCATTCAATAGGACGTGCGCCGCCTCCTCGCCCGGTCTCCGATCGACGGCTTCGTCCTGGCGATTCTCGCAGCGGTCGTGGTGGCCGCGTTCTTCCCGGCGCGCGGGACGTTTGCCGAGGTCCTCGACTGGGCGGTCACGATCGCCATCGGATTCCTGTTCTTCCTCTACGGCGCGCGCCTGCATCCCCGCGAGGCACTCAACGGGCTGTCGCATTGGCGGCTGCACCTGACGATCCTGGCGTTCACGTTTCTGGTGTTCCCACTCGTCGGCCTGGCGATACGGCCCGTCGTCGAACCGCTGATCGGTCACGACCTTTACACCGGCCTGCTGTACCTGACCCTGGTGCCGTCGACGGTGCAGTCGTCGATCGCGTTCACGTCGATCGCCCGCGGCAACGTCCCGGGGGCGATCGTGAGCGCCTCGGCGTCGAATCTGATCGGTGTTGTGTTGACACCGCTGCTGGTGGTTGCGCTGATGAGCGGTACGAATGGCGTGCACATCTCTGCGTCATCGGTCGTCGAGATCCTGCTGCAGATCTTGGTTCCGTTCATCGCGGGACAACTCTGCCGACCGCTGGTCGCGCCTTTCCTCAAGCGCTACGCCGAGCCGACCAAGTTCGTCGACAGGGCGTCGATCGTGCTCGTCGTCTACGCGGCGTTCAGCGAGGGCGTGCGCAACGGGATCTGGTCGATCGTGAGTGCATGGCAGGTCGTGGCGGTCGCAGTGATTGCTGCGGTGCTGGTCATCGTGATGCTCGCACTGACGTGGTGGAGTGCGCGGCGACTGGGATTCAGCCGCGCCGACGCCATCGCAATTCAGTTCTGCGGCACCAAGAAGAGCCTCGCCACCGGCCTACCGATGGCCACGGTGCTGTTCGGCGGCTCAGTCGTCGGGCTGATCGTGTTGCCGCTCATGATCTTTCACCAGATCCAGCTCATTCTCTGCTCGTGGCTGGCCACCCGCTACAGCCGCAGCCACGACGCCGTCGACGCCCGCTGACGCCCGCGCGGCAAGTCGACGCCGGATGAACACGACGAGCACATAGACCGCCGCGCAGCCGACCAGCCCGATCACGACGTAGAGCAGGATCGTCGCACCGAGGACAGCGCCTGCGAAGTAGCCGGCGAGCAGCACCGCGGTCACCCAGCTGACGGCCCCGACGATGTCGGCGAGGCCGAACTTTGCGAACTGCATGCCGGTCATCCCCGCGACCCTCGGCATGAGCGTGCGGACATAACCGACCCAGCGACTCGCCGCGACCATCAACATTCCGGATTGATTGAGTCGCGTACGCGCCTGTTCCCACCTCTGTTCGCCGAAGCGACGCCCTAGGGGCGATTCCATCAGGCGCGGGCCGCCTACTCTTCCGAACCAGAACCCGACCGCATCGCCCGCGATCGCGCACACACACGCGACCGCGATCAACACGCCGAGATTGGTATTGCCGACGGCTGCAGCCACACCCGCCGCAAGGAGCAGCGCCTCGCTGGGCATGATCAAGCCCGCGAAGATGACCGCAGTTTCCAGAAACACGACGCCGCCGGCGATCAGGTAGACCGCCCACACCGGAACCGACCTGATCAGGTCGATCAGCCAGTCGGCGAGTGAGTGCACCTGCCCGACGTTAGCCGCCGCTCTGATTCGACGCCGCGGCGGATTGGGGACTGCGGATTGGGGACTTGGGAATGACCAACGTCGAGCACAGGCGGCTCGCGACAGTGAGATGGTGCGCGGACGCCGGGAGAGTACAGGCTTCTGTGAATACAGAAATGTATGTACCGTTAGGCGGGTGGAGATTGTGGCGGCAGATCAGCGCGATGCGTTGACGCGGTTTGGATATGCGTTGTCGGACTCGACGCGCACGCAGGTGCTGTTGCGGCTGCGGGATGGTGGTGCGTATCCCGCGGAGTTGGCCGAGGCGATCGGGGTGTCGCGCCAGGCTTTGTCGAACCATCTTGCTTGCCTGCGGGGATGCGGACTTGTTGTCGCGGTGCCCGAAGGACGTCGCACTCGATACGAGCTGGCCAATGGCCGGATTGCCCATGCCTTGGATGACTTGCTCGGACTGGTCCTCGTGGTCGACCCGACATGTTGTCCAACCTCTGACGAACAGGGATGCTGCTGATGGCCGACGAGCTCGGTCTCCCGGCGGTGGGTCAGCCGTCGATGAGTCTCAGCTTTGCGGGTCGGCCGGCGCTGAGTGTTGCCCGTCGGGAGCTGTTGCAGCGTCGCATTCGGTGGTTCGTCGCGGCGACCATCACCTACAACGTCATCGAGGCCGTGATTGCGATCAGCGAGGGTACGCGAGCGTCCTCGGTGGCATTGATCGGCTTCGGCCTGGATTCGGTCATCGAAGTGTCGTCGGCAGCCGCGGTTGCCTGGCAGTTTGCGGGTTCGGATCCGGAACGGCGCGAGAAGGTCGCGTTACGGATCATCGCGTTCTCCTTTTTCGCCCTGGCGGTCTACGTGAGCGTCGACTCGCTTCGTTCCCTGCTCGGTGTTGGTGGCGAGGCGCGGCACTCCTCGATCGGCATCGCCCTGGCGGCAGTCAGTTTGCTGATCATGCCGCTTTTGTCGTGGGCGGAACGTCGCGCCGGCCGCGAACTCGGCTCGTTGAGCGCGGTGGCCGACTCCAAACAGACTTTGCTGTGCACGTACCTCTCGGCAGTACTGTTGATCGGGTTGCTTCTCAACAGCCTGCTCGGATGGTCGTGGGCCGACCCGATCGCCGCTCTTGTCATCGCCGCGATCGCGGTCCGCGAGGGCATCAACGCATGGAAGGGCGACACGTGCTGTGCACCCAGCATCGGCCAGCGCGCCGGCGAGCCCACTGGGTGCGACTGCTGCAGCACGGAGGTGACCGGCCAGGGTGCTACCCCGAGGGCCACACCGGACGCGTCGCAGTCGGCCTGATCAGACCGATGCCACTCCCCTACGACATCGCCTCGGAGCTGAACGCGTGAGCAAACCGATCAAGATCGCCTGGGCGGTACTCGCTGCCATCTTCGTCGGCATCGGTGTTGCCGTCTTTGCCATCGACGACGCCACGTCCCCGACTCCGGCTGATACTGCCGAAGTGTCTGATCTCGTTGTACGCCCCGACAGTCACCGCCTGTCCTCGCCCGAGCAGAGCCGGGCGCAGTTCGTGGAGTTCCTCGATTTCGAGTGCGAAGCCTGCGGGGCCGTCTACCCGATCATCGAGGACCTGCGGCGCGCCTATGGCGACCGCGTCACCTTCGTCGTCCGCTACTTCCCGATGCCTGGACATTTCAACGCCGAACGCGCTGCTCGTGCAGTCGAAGCTGCCGCCCAGCAGGGCCGGTTCGAGCAGATGTACCAGCGCATGTTCGCCACCCAATCCCAGTGGGGTGAACAGCAAGTCCCCGCTGATGACCTGTTCCGTGGCTTCGCCGTTGACCTCGGTCTCGACATGACGAGATTCGACGACGCTTACAACAGCGCCGCCACGCTCGAGCGGATTCGTGCTGACGTCGCCGACGGCCTGTCCCTGGGCGTGCAGGGCACCCCCACGTTCTTCCTCGACGGGAAGCGCCTGCAGCCATCCACGATCGACGAACTCACCACTGCCGTGAAAGAGGCGGCGGTTGCGTGAACCGCATTGACTAGTGCCGGCGGCCGCGCGAGGCGAATTGTGCGCCACCACAAGTACACGGCAAGCATTGCTGGCAGATTTTGCCGCTGAACGCCGACGGCGAATTGTCACCACCAGGGCACGGCGAAACGCTTGTCCACAACATCGAAAGAAGTTTCGAGCATTTCTCGCCGTTGTCGGTATTGTCATCTCGCAAGACATCGGTGACAGTTCTGCATCAGGCCATAGGTGACAGAGTGAGGGGTCTTGGTGGTGACACTTCTTCATTTGGTTTCCGCCACGCACCGCTATGTGCCTTGCGTTGCGTGGCGCGGTTGCCTATGAGGGGGGCCTGACGCAGGTGCTCAACTGACCGCGCCTGCGACGGTTCAGCAGCACCCCGTGATGGCGCTGAGAACGCTGCGCAGCGCTTCCAACGACTCTGGCCGGGCACGGTAGTAGACGTTCATCCCTCGTCGGTCAGGTGCGACCATGCCGGCCTTGCGGAGCTGCCCCAGGTGGTGGCTCGTGGTGGCCTCGGTGAGGCTGACCGCGGTCGCGAGGTCGCAGGTGCAGATCCCCTCACCGGTGTCAGTGAGCAGAATCGAGACGAGTTTGATCCGGACCGGATCGGCCAGCGCCTTGAGCCGCAGAGCGATTTCTAGGGCGGTGTCGTCATCGAGAGGGGCCGCCGACACGGGCGCACAGCAGATCGGGGCACTGATGTCGACCATCGGCAGGGCCTTCGGCATGACCCGACCATACCCTGGTACTTGACATATGTCGAAAAGGTGGCACCCTGCAGGTGTCAGTAGTTCGATATATGTCTCACAGGTGAAGGTGATGGTCATGTCCCGTATGCAGCTCGCGCTCAATGTCGATGATCTCGATACCGCGATCGAGTTCTACTCCAAGCTGTTCAACACCACCCCGACCAAGCGCAAGCCGGGATACGCCAACTTCGCGATCGTCGAGCCGCCACTGAAGCTGGTGCTGCTGGAGAATCCCGGCCAGGGCGGCACGATCAACCATCTCGGCGTCGAGGTCGAGTCGAGCGAGAAGGTGCACGCCGAGATCGCCCGGTTGTCCGGGGAGGGTCTGTTCACCCAGGAGGAGATCAACTCCACCTGTTGTTTCGCGACGCAGGACAAGGTGTGGGTGACCGGGCCGGCGAAGGAGAAGTGGGAGGTCTACACCGTGCTGGCTGACTCCGAGACGTTCGGGACCAGCCCGAAACTGTTGGAACAGAACGCCACCGAGGACGCCGAGCAGGGTTCGGTGTGCTGCGGCGGCAACGCCGCAGACCAGGCCGAGGCGCGCACAGCCTGCTGCTGACAGCCTCGGTTCGCGTTCTCGCCTACCGCGCGATGCGGTCGGCGAGGGCGCGGATCCGGTTGGTGATGTCGTCGCGGATCAGCCGCATTCGTTCGATACCGTCGATGCCCCGTCCGGAGGGTTCGTCGGTGTCCCACACTTCGAGGGCGACGCCGTCGGGTGGGGTGACCTCGGCGGTGCCGACCACCACGACCAGGTCCACGGCTTGCATCAGTTCATCGGTGAGTTGCCGCGGCTGATGTCCGACGACGTCGGCGCCGACTTCGGCGAGTACCTGGGCGGACAGTTCGTTGACCTGGCCGCCGATTTTCGCGTTGGTGCCGGCTGAGGATGGGGTGATCCGGTCGGTGACTGTCGGTGTGAGGTGTTCGGCCATCACCGATTTGCCGCGGTTGGACACGCACACGAACAACACCTGCGGTGGTGTGCTCATTGGCCGACCTGCTGGTCGGCGGGTACCAGTTCGTCGAGGAGGTTCGCGACGAGTCCGCGGATCTGATCGCGGATGGGGCGGACCGCGTCGATGCCTTGGCCGGCTGGGTCGTCGAGAGCCCAGTCCCGGTAGCTGACGCCGGGGAACACCGGGCACGCATCGCCACAGCCCATGGTGATCACGACGTCGGAGGATTCGACGGTGTCGGGGGTGAGGATCTTCGGTGACTGTGCGGAGATGTCGATACCGACTTCAGCCATCGCCTCGACCGCGGCCGGGTTGATGGAGTCGGCGGGAGCAGATCCGGCGGAGCGGACCTCGACGCTGCCCTGGCTCAAGGCGGTGAGGAAACCGGCGGCCATCTGCGAGCGGCCAGCGTTGTGGACACACACAAATAGCACCCTAGGTCGAGATGTAGACATGAGACACAAGCCCTTTCAGCTGTGAAGGAACATCAGATACGTCACACACGTTCGGTGGTGAGTTCGGTGAGAAGACCACGAACTCGGGCGTCAAGATCGTCGCGGATCGCGCGAACCTCGTCGAGGGGACGGCCCTGGGGGTCCGCGACCGTCCAGTCCAGATAGCGTTTGCCGGGATAGATCGGACACGCGTCGCCGCAACCCATGGCTACGACCACGTCGGCGGCGGCGACTACATCGTCGGTGAGCGGTTTGGGGTACTGCGTGCCCATGTCGACGCCGATCTCGGTCATTGCTTCGACGACGGTCGGGTTGATCGAGTGCGCGGGGGCTGACCCGGCGGAGCGCACGTGTACCCGCCCGGCGGCGTGGTGGGTCAACAATCCGGCGGCCATCTGTGAGCGGCCGGCGTTCTGGACGCAGACGAACAGAACTTCGGGCACATCCTTGGGCACCGATCCATCGGACTGGGCCAGGGCGCGTAACCGATCAGCCGCGAACCTGCCCGCCAAGTATGAGGGGGTGGTGTCTCGCCAGACGGTGGAACGCTGTGTGTTCGAGTCCTACACCGCCTTACGGCGCACCTCCCGGGTGCATGCGCACCTGACGACCTTGGCGGGCAGGTTCGCGGCTGATCGGTTACGCGCCCTGGCCCAGTCCGATGGATCGGTGCCCAAGGATGTGCCCG
>NZ_LZMI01000113.1:0-35373 GCF_001665475.1 Gordonia sp. 852002-51296_SCH5728562-b
CACACCCGGCTATCGCTGCTGAACATCGTGGACCGCTCGATCACCGCCGAACGGCTGATCGAGGAGTTGGAGAAGACTTTCGCGATCTGGGGTGGCCCGCCCATGGTGCTGCGCATGGACAACGGCCCTGAGTTCATCTCAGAAGCCCTGCGCGACTTCTGTGCAGGGTCGGTGGGGATCTCCTACATTCCGCCCGGCACACCGTGGAACAACGGGTTCATCGAGTCGTTCAACAACCGGTTGCGCGACGAGTGCTTGAACCGCAACTGCTGGCCCACCCTGTTGGAGGCCCGTGTGGTCATCGGCGACTTCAAGGCCGACCACAACCACCGACACCGGCATTCGGCACTGGGCTACCGAACCCCGGCCGAGTACGCTGCCGGATGCACCCACCAGCATCACCCCGTGGGCTGCGAGATCGACTGACGATCACAACAAGGAACTGGCTCTAGAACTGCCTGGACCGGTTATCGGGGACCTGCCAGGTGTCGCATCGAGGGTCGTGACGGCTCGACGCACCGGCGGCCACGCATGGCCCGACGCCCTGCTTCATCCGGTATCGGTGCTGGCGCTGGCGACTCTGACCGCGGACTCGATCGTCGGACATCGACGCGGCGCGCTGCGGTGGAAGGGTCGCCCGGTGCAGGCATGAGTTCGATCATCGTCGTCGGAGCAGGTGTCGGAGGGCTCGCCGCCGCCGTCCGACTTTCCGCGCTCGGACACGACGTCACCGTCCTCGAACAGTCGCAAGAGATCGGCGGCAAGCTCGGCGTGATCTCGCTCGACGGCTTCGTCTTCGACACCGGGCCGTCGTTGGTGACGCTGCCGCACATTCTGGAAGCACTTTTCGCCGATACCGGTGCACCACTGTCGGATTCGCTGACCCTGCAACGACTCGAGACGGCCGCACGCTATCGCTTCCCCGACGGCACGACCTTCGACATGCCAGGCGAGATGTCGGAGATTCCCGCAGCACTCGACGCCGCGCTCGGTGCGGGCACCGGCCACCAGTGGACATCGTTTCTGCAGCGCGCAGAACGCATCTGGGACGCAACACATCGACCGTTCCTGGAATCACCGATCACTGTGCGCGACATGGCCTCCGGCGCACTCGACGTGCGCGATCTCGCCACCGTCGCGCCGTGGCGCACTCTGCGCGGGTTGGGCAATCAGTATCTTTGCGATCCCCGGCTGCGGATGCTCCTCGACCGCTACGCCACTTACACCGGGTCGGATCCCCGGCGCGCACCCGCCGCGCTCGCAAGTGTCCCCTACGCCGAACAACGTTGGGGATCGTGGTACATCCGTGGCGGGCTCGGCTCGATCGCGACGGCCCTGGCCGGCAGGTTGTCGGCTCTCGGCGGGAGCATCGAACTGGGCGTCGAGGTCTCCGCGCTCACCACCGATGCGCGTGGACGCGTCGACGGCGTACGCACCGCCGACGGTGCTCGCCGGAGTGCCGACCTCGTCGTCGCCAATGCCGATGCCGCACAGGTGTATCCGACACTCGTCGCAACTCGTCAGGCACGGCGCGCCGCTCGACGACTGGAGAAGACCACGCCGTCGTTCTCGGGTTTCGTGCTGCTACTCGCGCTCGACGATGCGCCGCCCGATCAGCCGCACCATCACGTTCTGTTCACCGACGACTACGACGACGAGTTCGACTCGGTGTTCGGCCGCGGCGGCCGTGCTCGTCCGGTCGCGAACCCGACGATCTACATCGCCGCAGCCGACGATCCGGCGGTCAGTCCCGGACCCGGTACGGCCTCGTGGTTCGTCTTGGTCAACGCACCCCGACACGATCCGGCAGGCGGAACCGATTGGGACAGCAGGGGATTGGCCGACTCCTACGCCGACCACATCCTCGACCTCATGGCGCAGCGCGGGGTCGATGTGCGAGACCGGGTGCGTCACCGCATCGTCGTCAGTCCCGCCGACCTCGAACGCCGGACGCTCACTCCTGGCGGATCGATTTACGGATCGTCGTCGAACGGTCCACGCGCGGCATTCCTGCGGCCCGCCAACGCATCTGGTGTACCGGGCCTGTTTCTGGTCGGAGGGTCGGCCCACCCGGGCGGGGGCCTTCCGCTGGTGCTGCTCTCGGCGAACATCGTCGCGGGACTGATCGGATCGGCGTGAGAATCGTTCTCACACCTGCGGGTTCAGCCCTGCGACGGCCCGGGCGAATGATCGCCGCGCAGTCGCTTGCGGATCAGTTCTGCGCTGATCAGACACATCGGCAGCCCGATCCCGGGGCGCGTGGTGCCGCCCGCGTAGTAGAGCCCGCCCACCTTCGCGGATCGGTTGTTGGCGCGCAGAAATGCGCTCTGCCACAACTTGTGTGCCGGTCCGAGCGCACCGCCCGACCACGAGTTCAGATCGGCCTCGAAGTCGCCGGGCCCGGTCGTACTTCGGACGACGATCCGGTCGGCGAGATCGTCCACCCCGATCCACGAGGCGACGAGGTCGATGGCACGATCGGCGATCTGCTCGATGACCGGGTCGCCCGCGCCGTCCACACCGCCACGTCCCAGGCCGGGGTCGGCGGGTACCGGGATCAACATGAACAGATTCTCGTAACCCTCCGGGGCAACGGAGTCATCTGTCGCCGACGGTCGGCATACGTACAACGACGCGGGATCGGGTACCGCCGTTGGTGTTTCGAAGATGTCATCGAAGTTGGCCGTCCAGTCGGCAGTGAAGAACAACGAATGATGTTGTAGCTGCGGCAGTTCGCCACGCACACCGAGGAAGACGAGCACCGCACCTGGACCCGACGTGCGGCGGTTCCACCACCGCTGCGGAAAGGTCTGCAGTTCACGGGGCAGCAGCCGGGTCTCCATGTGGTGGAGATCGGCCGCACCGATGACCACGTCGGCGTCGACGATCCGCTCGGCGCCGTC
Source organism: Gordonia sp. 852002-51296_SCH5728562-b (assembly GCF_001665475.1). Classification (NCBI taxonomy): domain Bacteria; kingdom Bacillati; phylum Actinomycetota; class Actinomycetes; order Mycobacteriales; family Gordoniaceae; genus Gordonia; species Gordonia sp. 852002-51296_SCH5728562-b. The sequence goes on from NZ_LZMI01000113.1 coordinate 2,904, forward strand.
GGCGTCACTTATGCGCAGACCGGTCACGTCGGCCCGGCGTCGGGACACGGGTCGCAGCCTTCCCGCGTGTTCGGTTGGGCGCGTGAGGATCTCCGACACCGTGGCGCCCGTGTGCAGGCGTGCGCCCTTCTGCTCCGCCAGCGCGGCGAGCGACTCGACGAGTCGAGTGAATCCTCCGTCGGGGTAACGCACGCCTTCGTCGAGGTCGAGCCAACTCATCAGGTGGTACATGGCGGGCGCGCGCTCGGGAGACGATGCGAGGAACACCGCGGGATAGCCCAGGATCTGTCGCAGTCTGCGGTCGGTGAAGCGTTTCGCGATAAACGTGTCCAGGCTGGTGCCCAGCAACTGCACGAGCGTCTTCGCGTGACGCAGCACCTCCGGGTCGGCGAACGCCCGGGGTGTGTCGAAGTTGGTGTAGAGGAAGCGTCGGACCGCGATATCGTAGGCGTGTCGCGCCGACGCGAGGTACTCCGACAGCCGTTGTCCTGCACCATCTTCGAGCTTCTCGAAAAGTTCGACGGAGCGTCGTTCATCACTGTGGACGTCGACCGGATCGGGATACCCCTCGAAGAACACCCGATAGCCGGGGTCGAGTCTGATCAGATCGAGTTGCTCGGCGGTCGACGTGCCGAGCAACTCGTAGAAGTGGTCGAAGACCTCCGGCATCAGCCACCACGACGGTCCGGTGTCGAACCGGAAGCCGTCGGATTCCCACGACCCCGCGCGCCCACCGAGCTCGGCGCGCTGTTCGTAGAGATCGACCTCGTATCCGTCGTCGGCGAGCAGCGCTGCCGTCGCGAGTCCTGCGACGCCGCCGCCGATGATTGCCACGCGCGTGCCCTGGGGTTTAACACGCACTGCGTTCACGCACCCACCACCACGGTCGTCGTCGTGCGGGGATGCCCTCGACGCAGCAAAGCGGTCGCCGCAATACGTGTCTTGGTGGCGGTGGGAACCCGAACACGCTGCCGCGCAGCCATACTCGCCGGGGTTGCGCGCAGTCGGGAGTTGAGTTCCGCGAACAGGTCGTGGGCCACGCACACCGCAACGCGACTACCGCGGGGAAGTCGGGGAATGGTGTCCGCCGCGATGGCGAGATCGGTGTCGATCTCGTCGAGCCAACGCGTCCACGCGGCATCCGTGGGGTCGGCCGGGTCGAGACCGATCAGATACCGACGCCCCAAATCGCCACTGTCCGTGCCGAAGTCGCGCAGGAAGTTCACCTTCTGGAACGCCGCACCGAGATGCTTTGCACCGGTGTACAACTCGTCGTAGCGCTGATCCGGCGCGGCCTCGTCGGCCACGAATGCGCGCAGACACATCAATCCGACGACCTCCGCCGAACCGTAGATGTACTCGGTGAGGCTGGCCTCGTCGTGCACGGTGCGGGTCAGGTCGGTCCGCATGGATGCGAAGAACGGTGCGGTGAGGGAGGTGTCGATGCCGACATGTCGCGCCGATCTCGCAAATGCATGAACGACGAGATTGGTGCTCGATCCCCGGTCCATCGCCGCGTTGGTCTCGGTCTCCAGTTCGTCGAGCGCCAGTTGCCGTTCGTCGACGCCCTGCCCCGGTCGCGGAGCGTCGACGATTTCGTCGGCCACACGGACGAGCGCATAGATGTTGCGGACGTGCGATCGCGCAGGCTCGGCGAGCAGCCTCGACGCAAGACCGAACGACGATGAGTACGAGCTGATGACCAACGCCGCACTGGCGTCGGCGACCTCGTCGTAGCGGGCGTGCGGGCGCACCAGATCGACACGCGTGCGTCTGCTCATCGGGCGTCCCGAAGGTCCGACGCGCGTTCGTATGCACCGACCGCCGGGCCCAGCTCGGCGATCTGGTCGACGAACCAGGGGCTGAGCATCCACGGCGTGCGTCGTGCGATTTCCCAGATGTCGTCGATCGACGCCCAGGCGTACTGCATGACCTCGTCCGGGTTGGGCGCCACGTCGCCGACCGGGCGCGCAGCATAGACCGGACACACCTCGTTCTCGACGACACCACTGGCGTCGACAGCCCGGTACCGGAAGTCGGGGATGATCGGCCGCAGCTCGGCGATGTCCATTCCGAGCTCGCGCTGGGAGTAGCGAGCTATCGCGTCCTCGACGCTCTCACCGGGGCGCGGATGCCCACAGAACGAATTGGTCCACACGCCTGGCCACGTCTTCTTCTCCAGTGCGCGGCGTGTCACCAGAATGCGTCCGGCGGCGTCGACGAGGTGACACGAGAACGCGAAGTGCAACGGGGTGTCGGTGCCGTGCACGGTGAGTCGATTCGCGGTGCCACGCGGGTGGCCGTCGTCATCCACGAGCACCACCAGGTCGTCATTCATCGATCCTCGCAGTCCATCGATCGCCACACCTTTCGATTGTCCGTTGCGGAAGCGATTCGCGCTCCCCGGGGGCGTGCGGGCGTGCTCAACAGCGTCTGAACTCACCTCGGGGCGAGCTCAGAAGTGTTTCGACGCCGCGCCCTGTCTGGATGGGAACGCTGTCGGGATGGGAATTGCTGTCGGGGTCGGGCACTAGGCTGGCCGCGTGCGCTTTGGAATCTGCATTCTCCCTGATCTGGACTGGCGGACCTCCCGCCCGCTGTGGCAGCGGCCCGAGCAGATGGGCTTCGACCACGCCTGGACCTACGACCACCTCGTCTGGGGCGGCCTGCCCGATTCCCGCTGGTTCTCGTGCGTGCCCATCCTGACCGCGGCGTCGACGGTCACCAGCACCATCGGTCTCGGGGCATTCGTCGTGTCCCCCAACTTCCGACATCCCGTCGCCTTCTCGCGCGAGGTGCAGACCCTCGTCGACATCTCCGACGGCCGATTCCTGCTCGGCCTCGGCGCGGGCGGTACCCCCGACGACCGGCTACTCGGGCAGTCGGAGCTGACCGCACGCCAGAAGGTCGATCGGCTGCAGGAATTCTCCCGACTGCTCGACCGCACACTGCGCGAAGACCACGTCGACGCCGACGGCGAGTACTACACCGCGCGCGACATGCGGCTCGTCGGCGGATCGGTGCGAGACCGGGTGCCGCTGCTCATGTCGGGCAACGGCCCACGGTCGGTACGGTTCGCCGCGAGCTTCGGCGACGGTTGGATCACCACCGGCAACACCACGGCCGCCACAACCGACGAGTGGTTCGCGGGCATCGCCCGCAACTGCGAGATCGTCGACGCCGAGCTCGCGAATCGACCGGATGGCTCCGACTTCGCCCGGTACCTCAGCATCGATTCCGGACCCGCGCAGTCGCTGGAGAGCATCGGGATGTTCGACGAACTGACCGGCCGCGCGGCCGAGTTGGGTTTGACCGAAGTCATCATGCACTGGCCACGAAGCACCCCACCGCACGTCGCGAGCGAGGCGGTGCTCGACGAGGTCGCCGCATCCCGATTGACCTGACCTGCACGGATGCCTCGGTCGTCGCCTCAGCGATAGGCTTTGGCCCGTGACGGTACGAGCGGGCATCGTGGTGACGGGGACCGAGGTCCTGACCGGACGAATCACCGACAAGAACGGCCCGTGGGTCGCCGAGCAACTGTTCGCGATGGGCGTCGACGTCGCCCACATCACCATCTGCGGCGATCGGCCGGAAGACCTCACCGCCCAGCTACGGTTTCTTGCCGACGAGGGTGTATCCCTGATCGTGACGACGGGCGGACTCGGCCCCACCGCCGACGACCTCACCGTGGCCACCGTCGCCGAGTTCACCGGTCGACCACTGCAACTCGACGAACCGCTCCGCGATCACATCGCCGACATCATCCGACGGTGGCAGGGCCGCGGCGGCAGTGAATCCGCCAGCGCCGCAACCCTGGCGGGCATCGACAAACAGGCAATGATTCCGCAAGGCGCACAACCCATTCCACCGACAGGCACCGCCCCGGGAGTCGCCGTGCCCGCAGGTGAGGACCCGCGCGCCCGCGGTCGGCTACCCGCTGTCCTCGTCCTTCCCGGGCCGCCTGCCGAGTTGCAGGCGATGTGGCCCAACGCCATCACGGCACCACCAATCGTCGACGCCGTCGCCAGTCACCCCGACATGCGCCAGGACACGATCCGCATGTTCGGACTGCCCGAAGCCGACCTGGCCGAGGGACTGCGCGCCGCACCCGGCCGCGTCCCGGGTTTCGATCAGCTCGAGATCACCACCTGCCTACGACGCGGCGAACTCGAAATCGTCACGCGCTACCCGACCTCTGCCGCCCGGGACTACACCGCGCTCGCCGACTTTCTGACCGAGCTGTATCCCACTCAGACCTTCTCCACCGACGGTTCAACCATCGACGACCAGGTCGCCGCACTGCTGGCCGGGCGACTGATCGCCACGGCGGAATCATGCACCGGCGGAATGGTTGCCGCCCGACTCACCGATCGAGCGGGATCGTCGGCGTACGTGCAGGGCGGCGTCGTCTCGTACTCGAATGAGGTGAAGATCAACAGCCTCGGCGTACCGGCGGCGACGCTCGACGAATTCGGTGCCGTGAGCGAACCGGTTGCGGCCGCGATGGCCGAGGGCGTCATGGCTCGCCTGGGCGTCGACACCGCGATCTCTACCACCGGCATCGCGGGACCCGGCGGCGAGACACCCGGAAAGCCCGTCGGCACAGTCTGTTTCGGCATCGGCGTCGCGGGCAGGCCGACACTGACCCGCACACTGCACCTCCCGGGCAACCGGGCGGCCGTGCGCGAACGGTCGACGACGATCGCGTTCCATCTTCTTGCCGGCGCGCTGCGCGCTGCGGGGGCGTCGTCGTAAGAGGTTCGAGCCCAGAGGTTCGAGCTCAGAGGTTCGGCCTCAGAGCCTGCCGAGCAGTTCCGCCTTCTTCGCGGAGAACTCGTCGTCGGAGAGGATTCCGCGCTGGTGCAGACCGGCGAGCTGCTCGATCGCCGCGATGATCGCGTCCGATCCTGCGGGCCCGGACGACGTCGCGAGCGGGGCACTGTCTGGCACCGGGGCGTACTGCTGCGGTGGGCTGTCGAACTGCGGCGGGGCGTCGAACTGCTGCGGCGCGGCGTCGAACTGTTCTGGTGCCGCGTGGCGTGGTTCCGGGGCCGCGGTCGGTGTCGCGGCGACGTCGTTGACGCCGAGTTCTCGCAAACTCGTGGTGTCGAAGGTGCCGAACTGGCTCGTGAAGCTGACCGTCCCGGGCGGTCCGCTCTGCTGCTGTTGCACGCCGCCGATCTGGTGCTCGCCGGTGTCGAAGACGCGAACCACGCCGTTCACCTGGGTCGCGAGGCGTCGGGTCGCGGGGAACACCGCATACCGCGAGTCGTTCTGACCTCCGGACGAGCTGGGTACTCCCAGGTCGGCGGGCCACCAGGTGTTGGGGGCTGAGTATCCGAACGGTGTGCTGGTCGTCGCGGCCGGCGGGAACACCTGGGTGGTGTTGAGCAGTTGGGCGAGCTCGTTGCAGAGACCGTCGACGCGGGCCTTGAGGCCGTTGTTGAACATGTCGCCGACCATCGTCATGCCGCCGCGCATCCACTGCCCGGAGCCGCCGAGCTCGGGAATGTTGAACTGGGCCATCGTGCCCCCACCCGAGTTGACCGCGTAGAGCATGGCCACGACCGCGTCCTGCGAGAGGCCGTAGCGCGCGGAGATATCGGAGATGACCTGCTGTGCCTCAGCAGTGACGCCTGGCTCCATTGTGTGCTCTTTCGTCAGCGGAATGTCGCCTACAGCGTAGTGCCCGTCGGCGCGGGCGTCGGGGTGGGCGTCGTGCGCGGGCGTCGGGGCGGGCGCGAACCCGCCGCCGCAGGAAGTGGGGGAAGGGTCGTCCGCCGCCGCAGGAAGTGGGGGAAGAGTGGTCCGCCGCCGCAGGAACTAGGGGAAACACACTTTCCCGTGTCTCACACCCTTCCCCGCGAAGTAACTCGAGAAAGCGCACAGAACCCGCGGAAAGAATCCTTCCCCTAGTTTCTGCCAGACCGCGCGCAGCCTTCCCCCGACCTTCTGCCGGCCCGCGCCGCGCCCGCCCGACGACGCCATCCGCCCGCGTCGCAGGAACTAGGGGAAACACACTTTCCCCTAGTCTCACACCCTTCCCCGCGAAGTAACTCGAGAAAACGCACAGAACCCGCGGAAAGAACCCTTCCCCTACTTCCTGCCGGCCCGACCGCCCGCGCAACAACCAGACCCGCTCAGCTGCCCAACCCGCGCGCGGCGGCGGTCTGCGACCAGATGCGCGCGATGATCTCGGCGGCGGGGCCGAAGTCGCTGTCGCGGAACGACGTCCCGGCCCACAGGTTGAGGAATTCCGGATCGCCGGCGAGAGCTGCGGCCGAGCGGAGTGGACTCGTCAGATGGTGCAGCTGTGGGTACTCAGCGGGGGCGAGTGGCGAGTAGCGATCGGTGAACTCGTTGCGCAGCGCACGCGCCGGTCGCCCGGAGAACGCTCTGGTCACCACGGTTTCGGTGAACCGTGAATTGCGCAGTGCTGCACGGTGAGTTGGCTTGGTGCCAGCCTCCGCACTGTCGAGGAGTGCGGTACCCAGTTGCACCGCGACGGCACCGGCGGCCAGCGCGGCGTCGACGTGTGCGCCGGTTGCGATCCCGCCGGCGGCGATGATCGGGATGTCGACGAGTTCGGCGACCTCACGCACCAACTCGATCGTGGACGTCTGCGAAGGCTCCGCCGTCGTCGACAGGGTCGCACGGTGCCCACCGGCTTCGAACCCCTGCACGCAGAGTGCATCGACCCCCTGCGCGGCAGCAGCTTTCGCGTCGATCGGATCGGCCACTGTGGCAACCGCTGCGATTCCGGCGCCGTGGAGACGGTCGACGACGCTCTCGCCCGGAAGCCCAAACGTGAACGACACCAGGGGAACTCGTCGGGAAATCACCAGATCGACCTTGTCCGCATACGCATCGTCGTCGAATTCGACGACGTGCCCGACCTCGACGTTGTACCGTCGCGCGACCGGCTCCAACTCTTCGCGGTAGCGGAGCACCGCGCCCAGATCGCGAGCGGGTCCGCCCGGCACGAAGAGGTTCACACCGTAGGCGTCCACACCCGACGCGACGACCTCGTCGATCTCGCCTGCAAGTGCGTTGACCGACTTGTAGCCCGCAGCCAGAAAGCCCACGGCTTCCGCCTGCGCAGCCGCGATCACCAGCGCAGGCGTCGACGGCCCGCCTGCCATGGGCGCGACGACGATCGGCACACGCAGGCTCGTCAGGTCGAATACCTCTGCGCTGTCAGGCATCTGCACGCTCCCGTCGTACGAGTTGTGGCAGGTCATCCGACCACTGCCACCGTCGAGGCTACTCAGCGTAGCCCCGTCTGGGAACCGTGTACTGCGCCCTGGTCAGGAGGTTGCCGACTCACCAGCCTCATGGCGATGCTCGTGATCGCCATCCTGGTGGTGGTGCTCGTGCGTGATCGGGTACAAGATGTCGACATCGACGGCCGAGGTGCGAGAGCTTCTGTTACCCAACATGTTCCAGATCAGCACCGTCACCGTGCCGAGCCCGGCGTAGAGCCCGAGGCAGAGCAGCGCAGTCCCCGACCCCGCCTCGGGGAAGTACAACGAGTTGCGAATCAGTTGTGCACCACCGCCGGTGGGTAGCCATTCTCCCAGCTTCGCCCAGAAGGTCGGCATGAAGTTCCACGGGATCGACGCACCCGACAGCGTCGCGCCGATGAGGAAGTAGAAGCCGCCCGCCAATGATCCGATCGGCCCGAACAACGTCACCAAACCGGCAGTCGAGCCGGCGATGGCCAACGAGATCAGGGTGTACGTGCCGAAGAGTCGCCATTGGTCCGCGGAGCTGCCGACACCGTAGAACCAGGAGAACAGGAGCACGATCCCGGCCGACACCGCGGCGTAGGCGACCAGCGCCGCCACGTGGCCGAACCCACGTCGTAGCGACTGCGGCACTCGCGGCATCAGCCGTCCGAGGCCCAGTGACGCGATACTGCCGCCGAGCGAGATCACCTGCAGGATATAGCCGATCGACGCACCGTTGATGTCGTCTTCGGAGAGCTTGACGACGTCGACCGCAAGCGTCTGCGGGAGCTGGTTGCTCACGTTGGCCTCTGAGGCAACGGCTTTCAGCGCAGTCGCAGGGAGCGCACCGCCGGCACTCGCCACCACCGGCACAATGCCCTGCTGCGTGATCTCCAGCCCACCGTCGACCTCCCGATCGACGATCGCGGCGCGCAACGAGTCCATGGATTCATAGGATCGAGCATCGAACTTGCCCTCGGCTTCCACTGCGGCAGTGAGCTTGTGCGTCTGTTGCTCTGGGCCGACGATGCCGATGGGTACATTCCGTGGCGAGGGTGAATGTCCGACGCCGAGGTAAAAGGCACCCAGCCCGAGTTGGGTGAGTGCTCCGAGTAGGACGACGGCGAGCAGCAAGCGTCGGTATTTCGCGCCGAATGACAATGGCTCAGCTTCGGTCTGGAGCATGGATGACTACCTCAAGGTTTCGTGGACGGAACTATCGAGAACGGACGAGAAGTTCTGTGTACGAGCTGATTACGCGTGAAAGCCGTCGACCGCGATGCCGACCTGGGTGCGTACGTCGTCGAACGGATCACGATCCGAATGCGCGCCTGTCGAGGCGCGGGCGATCGCGAGTGCGGTGACGGCGAAGATCATGTTGGCGGTGAGCGTTGCCCTGTCTGCCACCGCATCGTCGCCGGAATCGGCAACGAGTCTCTGCGCGATCCGGTCCTGCAGCTCGGCGACCAACGCGAGCCCCGCTGCGCGGTAACGATGATCGGAACCACCGAAGAGCAGTTCCCGATGGTAGGCATTGCCGTTCTCGGGGTTGGCGCGGGCGTACTCGAGCAGAGGGCGCACCATCTCGTAGATCGCCTCGGCCGTGTCGGTTGTCGACGCCGCCGATGCCGCGCCGACGTCGAGTGCTCGACGCAACTCCTCGTTGAGCACCATCAGGAGCAGTTCGCCCTTGGTCGACGCGTAGCGGAAGACCGTGCCCGCCGCGACGTCGGCGCGGTCGGAGACCTGGCCCGTCGACACCGACTCGAAGCCGCGTTCGGCAAACAGGTCGGCTGCCGCACGGAAGATGCGGTCCTGCTTGTCGCGCATGTTGCGGGCGCGCCTACCGTCGGCGGTCGCTGCGTCGGGGGTCATGTCACCTCCAATAATGAGTGGACTCAAGAATGAGTCTACTCATTGCTCCGCACATGACAACGGCGTTAGGCTCGGTTTCATGTCACCTCGCACCCTTGTCCGAATTGTCCTCGGCGCATTTATGACCTTTGCCGGAATCACCCACCTGACCGTCGCGCGCGACGAGTTCCAGGCTCAGGTTCCCGATTGGTTTCCCATCGACACCGACGTCACCGTCCTCGCGTCAGGCGTTGCCGAAATAGGCCTCGGAGCGTCGTTTTTGGCATTGCCCAAGCACAAGCGCGTGATCGGCATCCTGCTTGCGCTCTTCTACGTCGCGATCTTCCCCGGCAACATCGCGCAGTACGTCGAGCACAAGGACGCGTTCGGACTCGACACCGACCGCAAGCGACTCATCCGGCTGTTCTTCCAGCCGGCTCTGATCGCAGCAGCGCTCTACGGGGGCGGCGTCGGTGCGAGCAACGCGGACGTCCGCAAGTCATGACCGACTGCGTCTTCTGCGGCATCGTCGCAGGTGAGATACCCAGCGTGAAGGTCGCCGAGACAGCGTCGACCTACGCCTTCATGGACATCAACCCGGCCAACGACGGCCACCTGCTGGTGATCCCCAAGCAGCACAGCACCGATCTACTCGACATCGGCGCCGAGGATCTGACCGCGACCACCCTCGAGGCACAGCGGATCGCGCGGGCGATGGTCGACAACGCCGGCGCCGACGGCGTGAACCTGCTCAACTGCTGCAAGGCTCCCGCGTGGCAGACGGTATTCCATTTCCACCTCCACGTGATCCCGCGCTACGCCGACAGGAGCGTCGACCGCCTGTCACTACCGTGGCAACCGGGCGTCGCGGGTGATCGAACCGTCATGACGGAATACGCCGAGACGTTGGCAACGGCGCTGCGCTGAGAGGAACCACTGGGAGACGTTGCGAGTTCAGACAGAACCCGACATGACCCGCTCGGCGAGCGGGACGAGTGTCTCGATGAGTATCGTGCGAGCCTGCTTGCGGGAGAGCGTCTTTCGATCGACCCATTCACGTGCGGTGGCCTTCATCATGCCGCCCCAGCTCCGGAACACCGCGAGTGCCGCCCGATGCTCGCGGCCCGTCCCGACAAACCCGATCGCGTCGAGTACGCGCTGCGCGGCGCGATCGTCGGCCTCGTTGAGGATCGCCGCGATCTGCGGATCGTCACCGATCCCCTCGACGCCGACCGCCAGCCACGTCTTTCCGTGAGTGTCGAGGACAGTCATCAGCCAATCAACCGAGGCCTCGACTCGTTCCCGCAGTGTGCCGCCCGGCAGAGTGACCGTGTCGATCTCGGGCACGATCATCATGGCGCGCACGACTTCGACGTAGAGGTCGCGCTTGGTGCCGAAGTAGTGGTTCAGCAGCCCGCGCGCCACTCCGGCTTCGCGGGCGAGCTCGGCCATCTGCACCGTCGCGTAGGGCTGCTCACCGAACATCCGGATGGCGACGGCCAGGATTTCATTACGCCTGGCGTCGGGGCCGAGCCTGCGCCAACGCGGTTCATCTGCGGTGGTCACAGTGTGTGATGTTGTCACACAAGCTCGCTGCCGTCTGCGGCACGGGCACGTAGCGCGTCACTAACGACGAATCTGTCACCGTAGCGCGCTCGGAGTTCGTCAGCGCGCGCGACGAATCCTTCCAACCCGCCCGGATACTGATTGATGTACTGCAGTGCACCACCGGTCCACGCCGGATAGCCGATACCCATGATCGAGCCGACGTTGGCCTCGGCCACCGACCCGATGGCGCCCTCGTCGTAGCAGGCGAATGCCTCCAGGGCCGCGGCTACGAGCATCCGCTCTTTTGCGTCGTCGAACGGGATCTCGACGTCAGATCTCGTGTAGAGCTCAGCGAGACGCGGCCACAGTCCGAGTCGCTGTCCACCGGGGCCGTCGTAGTCGTAGAAGCCTCGACCTTCCAGGCGACCCGGGCGATCGAACTCCTCGAGCATCCTGTCCACCAACGGATACGACGCACTGGGTACAAAGTCGACGCCCCGCGCAGCGGCGTCGGCTATGAATCCCGCACGGATCTTCGCGATGGTCTTCATGTTGATCTCGTCGAACAGAGTCAATGCTCCTGCCGGGAAACCCGCCTGCAGCGCAGCTTGTTCGGCGCTCGCGGGGTGCATGCCCTCGGCCACGAGCGAGAGCGCCTCGTCGACGAACTTCGCGATGACCCGATTGGCGTAGAAACCGTATGTGTCCTGCACGACGATGGGCGTCTTGCGTATCTGCTTCGCGAAATCCAGTGCACGAGCGAGTGATTCGTCCGAGGTCTGCTCTCCGACGACGATCTCGACGAGCGGCATCTTGTCGACCGGTGAGAAGAAGTGCAGACCGATCACGTCGGAGGGTCGCGCCACCGCACCCGCCATCTCGGCGATGGGCAGCGCCGAGGTGTTCGACGCGAGCAGGGCATCGTCGGACACGTAGCCCTCGACCTCGGCGAGAACCTTCTTCTTGAGCTCGACGTCTTCGAACACGGCCTCGACGACGAGGTCGGCGCCCTTGACGTCGGAGATGTTGTCGGTGGCCAGGATTCGGTCGAGGGCTCGATCGCGTCCCGCCGTGTCGAGGCGACCCTTGGCGACCTTGGCGTCGAGGATTCGCCGGGAGTAGTCCTTGCCGCGTTGCGCGCCTTCGATTGTGACGTCACGCAGCACGACGTCGACTCCTGCCTTCGCGACGACGTACGCGATCGCCGCGCCCATCATGCCCGCGCCGAGGACGGCGACCTTGGTGGCCTTGCGTACCGGGATGTCGGCGGGGCGGGCGGTTCCCTTGTTGACCTTGCCCAGGTCGAAGAAGAGCGCCTTGATCATGTTGGCGGAGATCTGACCACAGATCAGTCGCGCGCAGTAGCGCGTCTCGATGGTGAAGGCGGTGTCGATGTCGACCGACGCTCCCTCGACTGCGGTCGCCAGCACCGAGATCGGGGCCTTCATCGGCGAGCCCTTGAGTTGCCTACGCAGAGTTGCGGGGAAGGCGGGCAGGTGTGCTGCCAGTGCGGGCGACGACGGCGCGCCACCCGGAATGCGAAATCCCTTGCGGTCCCACGGTTGTGTGGCGTCGGGGTTGTCTTTGATCCAGGCACGCGCTGCGTCGAACATCTCTTCCCGGGTGGAGACGACCTCGTCGATCACCCCGACCTGTAACGCCTTGCGCGGCTTCATCCGCTGCCCTTGGCCGACCACGTTGAGCATCGCGTCGACAACTCCGAGCATGCGCACGACGCGCGTCACGCCGCCGGCGCCGGGCAGTACCCCGAACGTGACCTCGGGGAGGCCGAGCAGACTTCCTCTGGCGTCCAGGGCAATTCGACGATGCGCCGCCAACGCGACCTCGAATCCGCCTCCGAGTGCTGTGCCGTTGATCGCCGCGACCACGGGCCTGCCGAGGGTTTCGAGTCGGCGGAACGTCTCCTTGTAGTGGTCGAGTCCCGCCGAGATGGCTTCGATGTCATCGGGCCCGGCGGTCATCAGCAGGTTGAGGTCGCCGCCGGCGAAGAACGTGTCCTTGCCCGACGCGATGATCACGCCGGTGATCGAATCCTTCTCACGCTCAAGGCGTTCGACGACGCTCCGCAGAGCCGCGGCCATGTCGTCGGTCATCGTGTTGGTCGACTGGGTCTTGTCGTCGATGGTGACCGTGACGATGCGGTCCGCATCGACGTCCCAACCGATGATGCCGGACGTGTGAGTGGTGAAGTCGGTCAAGGGTTTCGCCTTCGTGAGTGTGTGAATCAGATCGCCGGCCGAGCTAGAGAGTGCAGAGTCAGAGGCTGCGCGCGATGAGGTCTTTCATGACCTCGTTGGCTCCCGCGTAGATCTTCGCGATGCGCCCGTCGACGAAGAGCCGCGCGATCGGGTACTCCTCCATGTAGCCGTAGCCGCCGTGCAACTGTAGGCAGCGGTCGACGACCTGCGTCTGCTGCTCCGAACACCACAGCTTGATCATGGCGGCGCCCTTGACGTCGAGTTCGCCGCGCACGTGCTTGTCGATGGCATCGTTGACGAAGGCGCGCATCACCTCGACGGTGGTGGCGATGTCGGCGAGCTCGAAGCGCGTATTCTGCAGTGCGAAAAGCGGTTTACCGAAGGCGTGACGCTCACGCACATACTCGAGCGTAAGCTCGTACGCTGCCTCGACAACGCCGAGCGCAGCGACGCCGACGATCAGCCGCTCCTGCGGGAGTTGCTGCATCAGTTGGACGAAGCCGGTGCCCTCCGTGCCGCCGAGCAGATGTGTCGCGGGCACGCGGAGGCCGTCGAAGAAGAGCTCTGTGGTGTCCTGGCCCTTCTGGCCGATCTTCTTGAGCTTGCGTCCACGCTCGAAACCCGGTGGGTTGTCGCCGACTTCGGCGACCAGCAGTGAGACGCCCTTGGCGCCGAGCTCCGGGTCGGTCTTGGCCGCGATGATCAGCAGGTCACATGTGGCGCCGTTGGAGATGAAAGTCTTTGCGCCCGTGATGACGTACTCGTCGCCGTCCCGCACCGCACGGGTGCTGATGGCCTGCAGATCCGACCCGGTACCGGGCTCGGTCATGGCGATGGCACCGATCCACTCACCCGAGACGAGCTTGGGAATCCACCGCTTCTTCTGTTCCTCGTTCGCGTACGAGAGCAGGTAGTGGGGAACGATCCCGGAGTGCACGCCGAGTTGCATGGAGAGGTCTGCCCCGCGGGCCTGCTCGCGGAAGAGTACGGCCTCGTGCGCGAATGTTGCTCCGCCACCGCCATATTCCTCGGGGATCGACATACCGAGCAGACCGAGTTCGCCCGCGCGACGGTAGAGCGCACGGTCGGGTTGACCGGCCGCAGCGAACTCCTCGTGGCGCGGCGCAACCTCTTTGGTGAAGAACTCGCGGGCGAGCGCGGTGAGGTCGGCGAGTTCGGTTGTCAGATCGTTTGTCATCGTGGTCTGCCTTCGTGGTGCTGGTCGGGAGCGCGTTCAGCGCTGATAGAGCGCGTCGATCTCGTCGGCATACTTTTTGGCGATCGGCGAACGCTTCAGCTTCATCGTGGGCGTGAGTTCGTCGCCACCCGGAGCCCAGTACGTCGGCAGCACCTGCCACGCGCGGATGTGTTCGACGCGACTGAGCCGCGAATTGGCCTGTGCTACTGCGTCTTCAATGGCGCCCAGGATCGTCGGGTGTAGTGCGAGCACTTCTGGTCGGGCGTCGACGATGCCTGCCTTCTGCGCGATTGCGACCACCGCATCGGGGTCGAGGGTGATCAGGGCCGACACGTACGGGCGGTTGTCGCCAATAGCGACGACGCTGCCGATCAGTGGACTGGCCGCAGTGAGCGCGCCCTCGATGTTCGACGGTGACATGTTCTTTCCGCCGGAGTTGATGATCAACTCCTTCTTCCTATCGACGATCGTCAGGAAGCCGTCGGCGTCGAGAGTCCCGATGTCACCGGTGTGCACCCAGCCGTCGGCGTCGAGTGTCTGGCCGGTGCGTTCCGGGTCGTTGCGGTAGCCGCGCATTACGCCGCCGCCGCGCACCATGACCTCACCGTCGGACGCGAGTGTCACCTCGGTTCCCGGAATGGCCGTACCGACGCTTCCGTACCGAGGCCGGGCGACCGGGTTGACCGTGGTGACCGCGGACGTCTCCGACATGCCCCACGCCTCCATCACCGGAATGCCCAGTGCGAGCATGAATTCCAGCGCCGCGACGTCGACCGGCGCGGCACCGGAGACTGCGGCGACGAGCGAGTCCATGCCGAGCTTTGCACGTAGCTTCGACAGCACAAGCTTGTCGGCGATCGCAGCGGCGACGGTATCGCGCAGGCCGAGTCGCCGCCCGCCGACCGTCGCCGCAGCCTTCTTCTTGCCTGCTGCGAGAGCCCACGCGGCCAGTGCGCCTTTGATTCCCGGCTCGGCGTCGAGCGTCGTCTCGATGCTGCCCTTGATCTTGTACCAGAGCATCGGAACGGCGACGAAGAATGTCGGGTGAACCTGACCAAGCGTCTCGACGAGTTGCTTGGTGTTGGCGAGGTCGGTGACCGTGATGCCGAAGTACATGGGCGCGTACTGGCAGATCCACCGGTTGATGAGGTGTGCGTCGGGCAGGTACGAGATGACGCGGCCGTCGGAGAGGTCGCCGATCACATCGGTGATCACCTCGAGTTGGTAGAGCAGGTTGGCGTGCGTGAGTTCGACGCCCTTGGGGTTGCCGGTGGTGCCGCTCGTGTAGATCAGCGTGAGCACGTCCGAGCGTTCGACCTGCTGGTAGGCGGCGTCGAAGTCGAAGTCGGCCGGTGCGGGCGCGGTGATCAGTTCGGCGAGTGTGGTCACGCCCGCCGTGCCGTTCGGCGCGTCGACGACCACGACGTCTGCTGAGCCGTCACCCGCCTCGACGATCCTCTCGAGGAACTGCGTCTCGGTGATGACGACCGACGGCTCAGCGTTGTGGAAGAGGTAGGCGATCTGCGGGGCGGCGTTGGTGTTGTAGACCGAGAACGTCACGGCGCCGAGGTGCATCGCCGCTGCGTCGACGACGTGGAACTCGGGTCGGTTGGTGAGCATGATGCCGACGGTGTCGCCGCGCGTGACCCCGAGGGCGGCGAGTCCCGCGGCCACCGCACGTACGCGCTGACCGTACTGCGCCCAGGTCAACGACGTCGCGCCGTCAGCGGTGCGGATGGCCACCCGATCCGCGTGGTCGACCACACGCCGCTGAAAATGCGTGCACAGGGTGTCTTGCTTCGGGGTACCGGTCATCGTCGTCCTCACTCTATTGGCGTCGCGCCAATAATCATCGAGGCTCATTGGCGGGATGTCAATAAGCAGGTCGACGCTGCGGTGGCCCTGCCTCGCGTCGCGGTGTAGACCGATCTCATGCAGACACCACGGGCCGGATCGTCACGCGACTACGACACCGTCGTCGTCGGCGCGGGAATCGCCGGTTTGACCACCGCCCGACTACTCGCAGGCGCGGGCAGGCGGGTCACCGTCCTCGAAGCCCGCGACCGGATCGGCGGACGCGTGCACAGCGATCGATCGGGTGGGACGGTGACCGATCGTGGCGCCTCGTGGATTCACGGGATCAACGACGCCCCGCTACACGCCGTCACCGAGGCTTTCGGCATGCGCACCGTCGAATTCACTGTCGGCAGCTACCAACCCGACAGTCGGCCGATCGCCTACTACGACCCCGACGGCAGACGACTCGACGACGACGCCGTTGCCGCCTTCGCTGCCGACGTGCATGCCTTCGACGACGCGTTGTCGATGTTCGTCGCAAAGATCGGCGCCGGAGTGTCGTATGGCGAGGCGACGGAAGCGACGCTCGCCGCTCTCGGTTGGGATGATGCACGCGCACAGCGTGTTCGGGAGTTCGCACGTCACCGCACCGAAGAGCAGTACGGCGTGTGGATCGACGATCTCGATGCGCATGGACTCGACGACGACGAGACGGACGGCGACGAAGTCGTGTTTCCCGACGGCTACGACGAGCTCGCCACCCGCCTAGGCGATGGACTATCAGTGACACTCAATCGTGCTGTCGCCCAGATCCGTTGGGATGAGAACGGCGCCAC
Organism: Gordonia sp. 852002-51296_SCH5728562-b; assembly: GCF_001665475.1. Classification (NCBI taxonomy): domain Bacteria; kingdom Bacillati; phylum Actinomycetota; class Actinomycetes; order Mycobacteriales; family Gordoniaceae; genus Gordonia; species Gordonia sp. 852002-51296_SCH5728562-b. The sequence continues at coordinate 19,588 of NZ_LZMI01000113.1, forward strand.
CGTGATCGATACCGCAGGCGAGGAGACTTCGGCCGCACGCGTCGTCGTGACAGTACCCGTCGGTGTGCTCAAATCCGGCACGCTGACCTTTGATCCGCCACTATCGGAACCTGTTGCGGGAGCGTTGGATCGGCTGGAGATGAATGCGTTCGAGAAGGTGTTCCTGCGGTTCGGGTCGAAGTTCTGGGATGAAGGCGTGTATGCGATTCGCCGACAGGGACCGGCCGCTCAGTGGTGGCACTCCTGGTACGACCTCTCGGCCCTTCACGGCGAGCCGACGCTACTCACCTTCGCGGCCGGCCCGTGCGCCCGCGCGGTGCGCGAGTGGAGCGACGAGGAGATCGCGGCGTCGGTCCTCGGCTCGCTGCGCGAGATCTACGGCGATGCCGTGCCCGAGCCGACTCGCATCGACGTAACCCGTTGGCAGGATGACCCTTTCGCCCATGGGTCCTACGCGTACATGACCGTCGGCTCGACGACAGCCGACCACGACCTGCTGGCGACACCGTTGGGCGGTGGCGTCGTGCATCTGGCGGGCGAGGCCACGTGGACCGACGATCCGGCAACGGTCACCGCTGCGCTCGAGTCGGGACGCAGGGCGGCGTCGAACATTCTCGGGCGTGACGTGCAGGTCGCCGAACTATGGTCGCGCTGAGGACCTTTCAGTCATCTGACGGCAGTTCGACGTTGATGGTCACGCGCACTTCGTCGTCGACCTTGAGCGCACCCATCATCATCGAGTACGGCTTCAGCCCGAAGTCGCGGTGGGAGACTGTGGTTTCGATTGTAGCGGTGCGCTTCTCGTCGGCCACTTCGACGTCGAGCGGATGCTGACGTTGCTTGCCGTTGATCGAGAGCGTCCCGTCCAGCCGATAGCCCGCCTCGATGGTCGTGATCGACGCGGCTTCGTAGGTGATCGTCGGCGACTTTGACGCGTTGAGCGACTTGAGTGCATTGCTTCTGGCGAGGGACTTTTCCGGTCCGGTCAGCGGCGTGACCCCGCCCTCACCAGAGACGACGGTCAGCGAGTCGACGTCGATCGAGGCGGACACGTCGGACGGCACGCCGTCGCTGAGGGTGACCGTCGCCGACCACTGCTGCATCTCAATGGTCAATCGGTGGCCGGTTCGCGATGCCGGACCGGTCACACCGGTGTGTAGGGTCAGCGTCCCGTTGGCCGGGCCGAATTGCCAGGACTCCTGCGCCATTGCGCCTCCTCGAGTGTCGACGACCACCCTAGGCGCTTCTCCTGTGCCAAGGTTGTCGATGTGACTGCATCGGAAAGCCAGGGAGTCGAGCGCGGGACAGCATACGGATTCGACGCGTGGCTCGTGACTTCGCCGCACGCCACCGCGGCGATCTCGATCTTCGGTGGGCAGGTGCTCTCCTACCGTCCGACCGGAGCCGACGACGTGCTGTGGGTGTCGCCCCTGGCCGCAACGCCGCCGACGCCCATACGTGGTGGCATTCCCGTGTGTTGGCCGTATTTCGGGAAGGAGAACCAGACCGGCGACGTCCCGTCGCACGGTTACGCGCGCACCGCGACGTGGCAGGTCGTGGACTCCGAGGTTCTTGCTGACGACGTGACGCAGGTGCGGCTCGCGCCCCTGGGACTCGAGCGACTCACGCTGCGCCTGGAACTGACCGTGCGTGTGGGCGCGACGCTGGAGATCGGTGTGCGGACCACCAATCTCTCCGACGAACCCGCGGTACTGACCGAGGCGCTGCACAACTACCTACGCGTCTCGGATGCCACCGACGTGCACGTGGAGGGACTCTCGGGGAAGTCGTACGAGGACAAGTTCGACGACCTGCAGGTCAAGACGCAGGACGGCGACTGGCGCCTTCCCGACGACGTGCCGCGCAGCGACCGGCTCTACCCCGATGCGGGTGGAACCTACCGGCTGGTCGACCCAGGTCGTGGCCGGACCATCCGGGTGACCGGCGATCGCGCGCGGACCGCCGTCGTGTGGAACCCCGGCGCCGACGTCGCATCCGGAATGGCCGACGTCGGGCCGCACTGGCGCGAGTTCGTGTGCGTCGAGACGGCCAACGCCGGGCCTGATCTGATCACCGTCGCTGCGGGCGCGACCGTCGAGATGTGGCAGACGATCGCTCTGGAGTGACGTTCAGGCTTTACGGCACCACGACGGCGCGTCCACGCAGGTCGTTGGCCGCGAGCTTGCGGTACGCCGCAACGCCATCGTCGAGGCTGAACCACTCCACCGCGACGTCGAGGACGCCGTCGCGCGCGAGGTCGAGGACCTCGATCAGCTCCGCACGGGCACCCCAGTAGGGCGTGCGGACCGACACCTCGTAAGGCTGTGACCAGAAGCCAACACTCGCCGCAGCCTTGCCGTCGCCGAGCCCGACGATCGTGACGTCGCCCATCGTGCCGACGACACCCATCGCCGTGTTGATGGTCGGCTGATATCCGACAAAGTCGAAAACGGCTGTCGCGCCGTCTTTTCCGGTGATCTTGCGGACATTCTCGACGGCATCGGCGTCGCTCAGCACTGCCTCGTGCGCACCGACCTGCTTGGCGAAGTCGAGCTTCTCCTGCGTGACGTCGAGTGCGATGACACGCGACGGGGTGAGGTGCCGCAACATCTGGATGGCCACGTGTCCCAGGCCGCCCGAGCCGATCACGACGGCGGTCGAGCCGCCGACTAGCTTCCTCAGCGACGGCTTGATCGCGTGGTAGGGCGTGAGGCCGGCGTCGGTCAGGGGAACCGTGGTGACGGGATCGAGGTCGCCGATGGGGACGAGGTGCCGCGGGTCGTCGACGACGACGTATTCGGCCATGGCGCCGTCGTGTCCGAGGCCGGGTGGCGTGATCTGCAGGTCGGCTGCCCGCGAGCAGTAGTTCTCCAGGCCCTGCGAACAGAAGTGGCAGACTCCGCAACCCCACGGGCCGTAGATGGCGACCGCCGTCCCCTCACTGACCGTCGAAACCCCTTGTCCCAGTTCGGCGATCACGCCGACACCCTCGTGGCCGAGGGTCATCGGGAGAGGGTACGGGAATGCGCCTTCCGGCGCGTTCAACACGAAGTCGTCGGAGTGGCACGCGCCCGCGGCGGTGACCTTCACGAGCACCTGACCCGGACCCGGCGTGGGCTTCGGAACGTCGCGAAGCTCGGGTTCGGCTCCGGATTTGACCATCTGGACGGCCTTCATCGGTCAACTGCCTTTCGGATCGGTGTACTCCCCGACCCCTCCCTGACCTCAGGTTTACTCTCCCATCACGAACGGCGCATATGAGGGGTGGCGCCACGGCGTGCTGGGTTCGTCGGCGGGGCGAGCACTCCGAGCGGGCACGCGGCCAGCCGCGCTCGATCGCGCGCCGACGAACTCATCGACCACCGACTGCGCAGCCACGCGGTCACTGCCACGGCCGTGCCTCTGCGCGATACTCGGCCTGCCCGCACCACGACGTCACCGCGTTGGCAATGTAGTCGCACGATGCCCTGTCCGAGAACAACTTCGACGTGATCGACGGTGCGGGCAGTCCGCCGCTCATTGTCAGGTGATACCAACTGTCGGCGCACACCTGGCCGAACCAGTGCTTGAAGATGACCGGTTCCGTCGGCTCGAGTCCCGGCGTGCAGACCACGAGGACGCGGTCGACGTCGGTGTCGAGCACGAGGTCGGTCAGCGAGGAGACCACGACGTTGCGCAGTGCCCGCGTGGGGCGCGCCAGCGTGTCGAGGCCGAAGCGCGACGTCGACCTCCTGATCGAACCTCCGTCGACCAGGATCAATCCGATTCGGGACTCCGGAGACGGCTCGGCGTCGACGTGCACTCCGTTGTCGCCCAATGCCGCTGCGATGTCGGGGTTGATCGGCCCGAACGTGCGGACGGCGACGTGGTGACGCGAGAGCCGCGCGGCACGTTCCATCGCGATGGTCATGAGATCTCCTCCTGGTCTGCGGTACAGCGTGATGTGGGATGAGTTACGGATCGCCCGGGTCATCGGCGTGCCATTCTCGGGAGTCGACGGCGTCGCGGCGGGATGGAGTCGTGGACGCGCTGCCAGATGAGCTCGTGCTCAACAGGATTGATCGCACCTCGCTCCAATCGCCGGTCAGCGGAACGCAGTTCGGCAAGAGTGTCGGCGATCGACTTGGGAGTCGGCATTCCCTCGGGGACGTTGTATCCCGGAATGGTGGTCAGGTCGACGGTGCGTACGGCGCTGGGCAGGGTTCCCGCGGTGCGTCGCGCGACCACACCCGAGACCACCAACACGGCGGTGGCCACTACGAGGACCGTCGTACCCGACGCGCCGAGGGAACTGAGACCGACGGCCACGGCCAGCCACATGACAAGGCCCCAGACCGGCCAGCCGCGCCAGAGGCGCAGACGTCGACGCTGCATCGAACTGATTCCGGGTGGGAAGACAACAAGTCGGTAGCGGCACACACCGTAGCGGCCGGCGCCTGCGCTGAACGATCCCCACACCGCGGGGCCCTCGGCGAGCCGGTCGATGATCGCGGAACCCGTTGTTTCCGTAACCGATCGCCCCGTACCCAATCCCTCAGTACCCAATCGCTCAGGGCCGTGTGAACTCATCGTCGTCATTCCGATAGTGCTACGCCGCGCGCTCGACGTCGGGAAGTGTCTTGACGGGTCTTTGACGAGACTTTGACGCGGCGTCGAACAGCCTTGACGAGATGCTGACAGTCGGGATGCTGACAGTCAGCACGCACGAGACCGCCCCGGAGTCGTCGAGTGACACCGGGGCGGTCGGGGGATTGCTGGCGGGCGGGTTGCTTGAGGGTGGGTTGCTTGAGGGTGGATTGCGTTTATCCTGCGACCCGGTTGAAGGGGTCGTGTTCGGCGATGAGCTTGTCGACGCGGGCTTCGTCGATGCGGGCCCGGACCGTTGTGAGTTCTTGGCGGTCACGGACGACCTTGGCGAGCGTGAACGTGCTGGAGGTGAGGAACAGCAGCGTGATGGCGAGGAATCCGCGCTGCCAGGGGTCGATCGGGAGGTAGAGGATGCCGACACAGGCGGTGGCGAGGCTGACAGCGAAGGCGATGGCGGCTTGGAGGAAGAAGGCTGCGGTGGTGACTGTCTGGGGAACTTCGTTGGAGGACGACATGCGTCAACGGTGTCAGCGATGGCAGGCGCGCCGGATGCGTAGGACTACGCAGTTGGCCTGAGTGTTCTGGGCGAGTGGGTGTTCTGGGTGTTCTGGGCGGTCAGGAGCCAGCGGCGTCGAGTGCGGCGCGGATCGTCCGCACCACCCCGTTGTCGGTGTTCGACGGCACGACGTAGCGCGCGGCGTCGAGGATGTCGCTGTGCGCGTTGGCAACCGCGTACGACCAGTCGGCGGTGCCGAGCATCCCGAGGTCGTTGAGGTAGTCACCGAAGACCATTGTCTGCGCCGGACTGATACCGAGCCGACTCTGCACTGCCCGAACGGCCTGCGACTTGTCGACGCCGCGGGTCATCACGTCGAGCCAATGTTGTCCGGACACAACGACTTCGGCATCGATCTGCAGTGCCGAGATCGCGGGGCGGTGGAGTCTTCGATTCCGTCGAAGTCGTAGACCGCCACCTTGACCAGTTCGGCGTCGATGGCGGCGAGGTCGTCGACGACGGTGTTCGCGTAGTAGTAGGGGCGGATCTGTTCGAGGAACCGCTCATCGGACCGCTCGACGTAGGCGATCTCCGGGCTGCACAGCACGACCCCGATGTCGGCGCCGTCGGACTGCAGCGCTCGTGCGCGCGTGAGGACCGCGTCGGCGGTACTCGGGGCAAGCGGTTGTGACCGCAGGATCTCGTTCTGCCGCGCCACCACCGCACCGTTCTCGGCGATCACGATCAGCCCGGGTATCGCCTCCCCGAACTGGTGGAGCAGGGTCGCGGCCTGCCGTCCGCTGGCCGGACTGAATACGATGTCGCGGCTGGTCAGCTCGTCAAGCAGCGGCCAGAGGTCGTCGGGGATGTGCTTGGCGTCGTCGAGCAGGGTGCCGTCGAGGTCGGTGACGACGAGGCGCAGGTCAGCGGGGACGGGCGGAATCGTGGTGGACATCGTGCTCCATTGTGGCAGTTCGGTGTCCCAGTTCGGTGTCCCAGTTCGGTGTCCCAGTTCGGTGTCCCAGTTCGGTGTCCCAGTTCGGTGTCACAGTCAGGTACCGCAAACCCGGGCGGAACATTCTCTGGGTCCGGCCGCATCCAATCGGTACTTGCTTACGAGAAGCCCCCGAGAGGAACCCGAGAACGTGAAGACCACACCGCTCCGTACAACCGCCATCCGACGTATCATGCTTGCCCTGCTCGCGGGTATCGCGGCACTCCTCGCCACCGCGGGGGTCGCGTCGAACGCCCACGCCGATACCGATGGGCGCTACCCGTCGCTACCGATGCGCGGCGTCGACGGCGGCACGGGACCGGTCAAGGGCAGCAACTTCAGCGCGGCGGATCGTCCGTACGTCATCTCCGACGACTTCGCGGGCATCGAGTACACCTTCGGCATTCCCGATGACTGGTCGTGCGGCGCCGGATCGTCGGCTGTCTCGGCCACCGGCGAGGCAACATGTTTCGAGGAGAACACCTCGAAGACGACTGCGGCCGGAGGCGTGGTGGCCTACCAGAAGTGCGCCGCGACGCGGTGCACCACCACCGACGTCAAGCGCGTCACCTCTCAGGTGCGTGTCGATCGTGAAGCGTGGCGAGCCGTCGACGACACCACCTGGTACGCAGAGCAATCCGGCACCCTCAATGGCGTTCGCAAGGTCCGCGTCGCAGTCGCCCACGTGTTCCACACCGCGGACGGCGAGGCCGGCATCGCCTTCGCCCAGCTCGACGGACCGCCGTCCAAGCGCGGCGAACTCCTCAAGATCATCAACAGCATTCGCGCCAACACTCCGCGATAGCACCGCCGACGCCGAGCCCCGGCCTCCCCTGCGGGAGGTCGGGGCCTAGCCGTCACATTCGCGCGTACCGCGCCATGACGAAGCAGTAGATGCCATACGCGGCAAGGCCTATCGCGGCCAGCACCAAGAAGAACTGTCCGGCCGGCCATCCCGAAACGGTTTTCACCGCACCGTCGACGCCGGTGGCTTTCGCCGGATCGGCCGTGATCGCCGCGACGATCACCAAAACTCCCGCGCCGACCAGTACCAGCCCCTTCGCCGTATATCCCACGATGCCGGTGACATTCACGACAGGGTTGCTGTCGATGGTCAGATCGTCGAAGAACGACCTCGTCACACCCTTGTAGATGTGATAGGCGCCGACAGCGATGATGACGATTCCAGCCACGACGAGCACGAACTTTCCGAAGCCCGAACCCATCAACCGCGCGCTCATACCGGCGTTCTGCTGGCCACTCGACTGGCCGTGCCCCAAAGCGAATTGCGCTGCCGTCCAGGCGAATGCGAAGTAGACAACCGCGAGTGCACCCGCCTTCGCGCGGTCGAGCCAACCGTCATCGTCGTCGGCCTTCGGGTTCGCCGGGTGCGGACCGATGATGACTTCGGCAATCCGCCACAGCGCCATCGCCACGAAGGCGATCACCGCGAGCCACAAGGCAATTCGACCGCCGGTTGACGACGCAAAGATTCCGAGCGCCCCCGACTGGTCGGCATTGCCCGCATCGCCAAACGCCAGCCTCAGCACGATGTACGCGATCAACAGGTGCAGCAGACCGCTCACCACGTGCCCGCCGCGCGCAAGCGCCTCAAACCAACCGGAGTCCGTCGCTTCTCGGACGGCCTGCTTACCCGTATGTGTAGGGATGATGATCGCCGCCCGTCAGTAATTCAGTCGATTCGCGAGTCAGCCAACCCGCGTCCACGGGGAATCGTAACGTGTCGACCGGGGTGGTTTTCACCGCACGGTAAAACCGGCAAAACACCCGGCTCGACGGGATGGGTGCATCACGCCGAGAGATGCTCGTGCACGACGAGCGGACGCGGTGAGGCCGCGAGGTCGAAGACCACCGTCTCTCGCTCGCTGAGTTCGGTTCCGTCACCGAGAGTCGTCGACACCCGGTGGGTCGCGATGGCAACATCGCCGACGATGAGCACATCGCGCTCGGTACTGACGCACTTCTCGACGCGCCATCCCTCCGAACGCCAACCACGCCACAGCGTTCGGTACTCTTCAACGCCGAGCGCGACCTCCGGAGTGTCCGGGAACACGAATCGTGCTGTTGGGGCGCAACATCCGAAGTAGGCGGCCTCGTCGTTGGAGGCGAACGCGGCAACGAGATGGTCGAACGCAGCCAAGGCGCGGGTGGACGTGTTGTCAGTGGGCGACATTCGAGCTCCTGTTGATGAATGGTCGATCAAGAAACTGGTGCACGTTCACGGAATGAGAACCGTGCGAAGGCCGGTGGCGGCACGCAGATCTTCGAGTGCCGCGTTGACCTCACCGAGCGGTCGCGTACGGCCGATGAGGGCGTCGAGAGGGAGTCGACCCGACAGATAGAGCCGCGCAATTCTCGGGAAGTCCACCGCGGGCACGCTCGAGCCGTAATTGCAGCCGAGGATGCTCTTGCCTTGGTCGGCGAGGTCGAAGGGATCGATCGACGCGCGTGCGCCGATTGCCGTCATACCCGCCAAGACCGCCACCCCTCCTGCGCGCAGCATGGGTGGACACTGCTCGATGGTCGACGTCCGGCCGATCGCCTCGAAGACGTAGTCGGCACCGCCATCGGTCATCTCCTGCACCGTGGCAACAAGATTCGGAGCGGCACCGTCGAGCGCCACTGTGGCGCCGAGGCTTTCTGCCTGGGCACGACGTCGGGGATCGAGATCGATGGCGATGATCGGATCAGCCCCGGCAAGCTGCAGTCCTAGGATGATCGACTGACCGATACCACCACAGCCGAACACCACTGCGGATGCGCCGTACGGAACCTTTGCCGTCGACGTCACGGCACCGATACCTGTGGTGACCGAACAGCCGATCAACGCGCCGATCTCGAAGGGGAGTTCGTCGGGAACAACCACCGCAGCGGCAGCGGGGACGACGACACGTTCGGAGAACGCGCCGAGTCCGAGGAACGGCCACACCGGCTCGTCGTCGAATGTCGTTGTCGCCGTTGACCCGTCAGGCAGACGGTTGGCCACCGCATTGGTGTTCGTGCACAGCAACGCCTTGCCGGACAGACAGTTTCGGCATCGACGACATGCCACGAACCAGGACAGGACGACATGATCGCCGACCTGGACGTCGTCGACACCATCTCCCACGTCGGTCACGACTCCGGATGCCTCGTGACCCGCACGCCTATCCATTTCATAAAGAACCCGAGTTCGATAGACTCGTTCAGGCGCTGGCCGAAGCCGTAACAAGGCATCCCGCATACAGCTCGGCATCGACCATCATTAGTGCCCCCAGCTCCCGGGTCACCGGAGAGAGCCTGGCGGAGTCACTGAGTCTGGGGGTCGCCAAAGCGACCGGAAAGAATCTAATATTCGCGACCTGCCGTCCTCACGAACCACGAAAAGGTCCAAACCCGCCAGACTTGTCAGGGATGATCTCCGTCAAAGCTCTGATAAATGGCTCGTGCATTGTGCTGGATGACGTGCTCCACACCGGACACACCCTGAACGAGACTGCTCGCGCAGCTCTCCGTGCTGGCGCCACTTCGGTGTACGGTCTCGTGGGTGCCAAGACAATGAGGGCGTGAGATGCCTTCTGAACTCGAAGATATCGAGAGAGTTCTCTTCGCAATACACATCGCGCGTACACCAGCAAAGATCCGAGACGTACTCCTAGACCGCAATGCTCTGCATACTCAGATTGGCAACGTCGATAGTGACACCGCCGCCCGCATCAGGGATGAGGCCGCAGAGCTCGCGACTAGCGTCGGCGTAATCAGCGCAGACAATTCACGATTCCCGGTGCAGCTAGTCCGCCGAGGTAAAGCCATTGTTCCTGCACTGTTCTATCGGGGGGAACTCGGACTTCTGGACACGCCAATGGTCGCCGTCAGCGGTTCCCGCAAGGTGAGCGATCGTGGAGCGGCAGCAGCGACGAGGCTGGGCGAGATTGTCGCTCAATCGGGGCAAACCTTGGTGAGCGGCAATGCGCGCGGTGTCGACACCTTGGCGACGACCGCCGCGTCAAGTCGTGGTGGGAGCACGGTACTCGTGCTGCCCGAGGGCATCACACACTTTCGTCCAGACGAAGAGAATCCTGACATCGGGATGTCAGATTCCACCGGCCTAGTGCTGTCTCAGTTTTCTCCCCACCAGCCTTGGTCTGTACACACCGCAATGGGACGAAACCGCGTGATCTGCGGTCTTGCGGGCACTGTCGTCGTAGTGGAGGCAGGCGAATCGGGCGGGTCACTTGCTGCAGGTCGCGAAGCTCTCAAACTCGGCAGACACCTTGTCACGTTGACCTACGGCGATCACACACCCGAGGGGAATCAGATCCTAATCAGTGAGGGTGCAAGCCCCGTCGCATCTCCCGATGCGCTGCGCGAGGCGCTCCTGCCTCCGAGCGATGATGAGCCGGAGCAAGCCCGATTGCTGTGACCTGCCTTTGACCACTCTTCGCAGCGGTCTCGACGTAGGGACAATCGGGTCGCGGCGTCATTGATTCCACGACCGCTGCACAAAGCCAGTCGCCTTCGAAATGTCATCGGCTGATGGCGAGTTGCCGCCGCTGGTGTCCTGAAAGTAGTAACAGGGACTCGAAACCTTGATGCTGCCGGCCTGCGACGCGACTGAAACTCGATACACACCGGACCGCCCTTGGTGGGGTCGTCGTCCCACTGAAGCTCTCGATCTGACCGCGCATGAGCCAACTCCCGTGTTCACACACTGTGCGCCTGGCCGGCGGTCAGGGGCGACCGCGAGTCGACGACCTCAGTCGAATCGAGCAACGGTGCGCGCATATCACCGCTACACGACGATAGGAAGAGCACCACGCAAGCTCCCACGAGAGCCGTCGCTGCCCTCCGCCTCATCATTGCTCCTCTCCACGCCGCTAAGCCGGGTGAACCCGGCAATCGTACATATTGCCCGACGACCTCTCCCCGTCGGCTATGCGCGGGTTTCGTCCCCGATTGTCCGCGCGATATTCCGAAAGATCCTGGCACACAGTCGGACTGACCGAACAGGCTCCGCACGTATCGATCAGGCAGCGGCCCGAGGGTAGGGATGTCGCTCGTAGAACCGAAGGTGGGCGCGCGCCGCGGCGTCCCACGTCAATCCGCGTGCGAGGCGCCGGCCCGCGTCAACGTCGGGGTGATATCCGTTGAGCGCGGCATCGAGGCGTGTGGCCAACGACGTCGGATCGGTCGCATAGGTGACGACGTCTCCGAAAACCTCACGCAGGATGGGTAGTTCGCGTACGGTGACCGGTCGGCCGGCCGCCAAGGCCTCCATCGCTGCGAGGCCAAATCCTTCCTTCACGGACGGGAATGCGAAAGCGTCACATGCCGCGACGAGTGAGGGGAGCACGTGCTCGTCGACTGCTCCGAGGACGATCGGTGCCACGCCGAGCTCGGCTTGGCGGCGGTCGAACTCGGCGCGATAGTCGCGATAGTCGAAAAGCGTTTCTCCGCCTGCGAATACCAGCGATAGATCGGGATGGTCGTGACGAAGCAGCGCGTAGGCCTCGAGCAGATCGATACTCCCCTTGCGCGGTTCGATGCCCCCGACCGCCAGGATGTAGCGGCCTAGTTGCGCTTGCCACTGCTCTCGTGCGACGACGGCCGAACGGCTGTGCTCGGCGGCCGCTGCGAAGCGTTCATAGTCGACGCCGTTGGGAATGATGGTCGGAGTGAAACCCCATCCGTCGTTGACCTCCGTGGCGACGGCCTGAGACACGCAGATGCGAGCGTAGGGGTTGACCACGGCCTTCTCGTGGCATTCGACGAGCACCGGCGTGGTGAACTGGTCAAGGTGGTGAATCGTGCGGATGCACGTTCCGACCGCGTTCGCGCTGATGCAGTCCTGCGCATGCACGATGTCATAGTTGCTGGGGTCGAACGCATTTCGGATCGCATCGATAGATCGCAGGATGCGATCGGTGACTGTCTCGTCGGGGATGTCGTCGAACGCGACCAGGTGTTGGGTGACTGCGGCGTCGACGCTGCGGAAGAACCCTGAGTCGCCCCCTCGCGCAAGACTCCACACGTCGACTTCGACACCTTGCGTGACCAGAGATTCCGCGAGGTTGAGGGTATGCACGACTCCCCCGCGCGGTTTGGTCGAGTAGGTCAACAGTGCGATGCGCATTCAGCGAGACTCCGCACTCGACGCGGAATAGATGTCCGGCCGGAGTTCGGACAGATGGTTGAGGACTCTGCGGGCACGAGCGATGTCGGCCTCCACGTCGACCTCGACCTTGGCCAGTCCACCCTTGGATCGCGTGGTCGCCAATATGTCGCCACCGGGACCGACGACCTTGGCCTGTCCGAGGAATTGCAGCGACCCGGTCACCCCGGTGAGGTTGGAGGACACCATGAATACCTGATTCTCCGCGGCGCGAGCGCAGTCGTAGAGGTCGAACAGCCGAGACTGCCGGTCAGCGGGCAGCCGAGCTGCGCGGTCGGTGACACTAGCCGGCCACGCCGAGAGAGACGCGATGATCCCGGCGCCGTCGAGCGCGAGCTTTCGGGCCGACTCGGGGAATGTCTTGTCGTAGTCGATCAACATGCCGATGCGCCCGACCGGTGTAGAGAAAGTGGAGAACCTGTCACCAGCCGCATACGCCTTTGATTCACCGGCAGGCTGATGCACTTTGCGATGCCAACCCAGCACGCCGTCACCGGTCAAGCACGCCGCCGCGTTGTAGTGGACGTCGCCATCGCGCTCGGTGTACCCGATACACACGGTCATGTCGCGGGCGGCCTCGGCGATGGCAGCCAGCTCCGGTCCGTCAGGGTCCAGTGCCGGCGGTAGGTCGTCGAGATCCGGGGATCGCAGATCGCCGATATAGCCGCCGAGTGCAGCGTCGGGAAAGACGAGCAGATCGACTCCGTCACGCGCGGCCGCCTCGATGATGCCGACTGCCTTGGACACACCTCGATCAACGTCGCGGCCGAAGTGGCCCGCGAGCGCGCCGATCGTGACGGTTCCCATGTCAGCGCACTTTACTCACGTCACACGAGGTGCGCCGGTGCACATTCGACAGCTTTCTCATGCTCGACCCAGTCCCGTCACAGCAGAGGCTATCGCTTCGGTACGACGACCGTCCGGCCATTTCAGCCGGATTCCTGTCGTTTCGGTGAGGCGACCGCAGCCGGCCGCGACGGCAGGGCCGTGCGCCCGAGTGATCGGACTGCGGTCGGCCATCAGCATGGCGTAACCCGGGAAGCAGGTGAGCCAGGCACCCATTGAGGCGTCGGCCGGTCGCGGGATCGCGGCCACGTCGAGTTCGGCCCCTGTGCCCGACGCCTCGGCCAGCATTCCCAACGTTCCGACCAGTCCGGCCATGCTGACATCCTTCGCGGCGGCGGGGCGCAGCTGCGCCACGGCGGATGCCATCTCACCGAGCTCATGTGCTGTTCGCGAGCTCGTCGAATCCCACTGTTGACCGAAATAGCCTGGGCGCCAAGAGCCTCCGAGATCGGCGAGCAGCGACACGTGGTCGCCGACCCGTCCACCGCCAGCGGCGACCGGGGATTCTGTGCGACCCATCGCAGTCAGCGAGAGCGCCGCGGGTACACCGACCTGAGTGTGGCCGCCCAGAATCGGGGTTCGCCAGGCGTGTGCCGCTGCCGAGATGCCTCGCACGATCCGATTCAGGTGCGCAACGGTTGGCGCGCCGACCGCGTCGAGCATGCCGACAGCATGAGCACCCATGGCCGAAAGGTCGTTGATGTTGACCAGGACCGAGCACCAGCCCGCCCATTCGGGGTCACGCTCGACCATCGACGGGACTATCGCGTCGCAGGCGGCAAGTAGGTCGCTGTCCGGTACGGGGACGGCGTCGTCGCCACGGAATCCTGCGGGGCCGAGACCGCCTTCCTGCTCAACGAAGGGACGAAGTGATTGGGCGAGAACCGCTTTGGTGGAATCGACCTGGCCTTGGATTCGGCCGATCGGCCACGACTTGTGGCGGTGTGCCCGGCCGTTGATGGTGGGACCGGCACCGTGGTCCTCCCAACCCAGCGAGGCAAACAGCCGGCTGTAGCGGTCCTGGACGGTGGCATCGAAACGCAGAACGTCGCGGCTCTCGACCAAGGCACAGGCGGCCGTGATCAGTGCGGCACCGATGCCGGCCGCGTGTGCGCTGCCCGCGACGACCAGCCGACTCCCCGACCACCAGCCGATGTCGATCGAGGTACACGGCGACACCCGGACACCGCCGAGGACAGCGTTGTCTGCGGCGACTGCGATCAGGATCGCGGTGCGCGGATCGTCGTCGCAGTCATCGTGATCGGAATGTGTGAACAGCCCCTGCCGCTCGACGAACTCGGAGTGGCGCAACCGTCGATAGTCGCCGATCTCGGAGTTCGTCTCGGCGACCCGGATGAGAAACGGCGGTGCTGAGACTCTTGGAGAGCCGGAAAGAATCGACAATTCTGTTGCGGCTGGGCGTACGGACTGGGTGGGCGTGCTGCGGCCGTCGAGCATCTCATGCTCCTACGCTCTGCAGAATGCTGCAGGCACCGCATGCCGCACAGCCCGCTCGTTGGTCAGCCCCGGCCATCCCGATCAGTTGCAGGTGCGCAGCGACTTCTCGGCTGACCTGCTCGACGATGCGGGGCTCGGGGGCGGTCGCTCCGTCGATGTCGACGGCAAGTGTCCCTCGATGGGGGCGGAACGGGACGATGAAGGGATAGACTCCGGCGTCGGCGAGTTCCTTTGCCCCCGAGATCATCTCGTCCACATCTTCGCCGAGCCCGACGAGCAGGTACGTCGAGACCTGGTTGCGTCCAAAGACGCGTACGGCCTCACGCCAGGCATCCCAGTACTCGCTGAGCGGCACGGTTGACTTGCCCGGCATCCAGCGCCGTCGGACGTCGTCATCGAGTGACTCAACGTGGATGCCGATGGCGTCGGCTCCGGCAGCGCGCAGGTCACCGATGGTCGACAGATCGGCGGGCGGCTCACACTGCACCTGAATAGGTAGCTCGGGGACGGCTGCTTTGACCGCTCGGACACAGCGCGCCAGGTGGCGCGCGCCGCGATCCCGGCCACCCGATGTTCCGGTGGTCATCACCATATTCGTTACGCCGTCGAGGTCGACTGCTGCGCGCGCGACCCTGGCCAGGTCCTCCGGCTTCTTGACGGCGACGGTGTCGCCGGATCGCAGCGACTCCTCGATCGAGCAGAAGCGGCACCGCTGGTCTTCGCCGTAACGAATGCAGGTCTGCAGCACGGTGGTCGCCAACACGTTACGTCCATGCAGTTTGGCGATCTTGTCGTAGGCGACACCGTTCTCGGTCTGCAGGTCGTAGAAGCGTGGTCGGCCAATGACTGCGACGTCGAGCCCGGAATCGACTCCGTCGTAGAGGATCTGATCGCCGTCGAAGACGAACGGGCTGTTGGGATTTCGAGGTATGGCAGCGTGCAGTCCGTCGATGACGAGGTGACCATCGTCAGTCGGTCCGGCTCCGCCGGAGCGGTTCACCGGCGGGGTGCCCCGGATGCCGAGGAGCGCCAGATCGACGCGGGTGGATGTGGTGGTGGATGCGGTCATCGTGGGTTCCGTTCGTGTCGAGGGATCAGGCAGACTCGCGGGGGGCGCCCCCCCCCCCCGCGCGGGGGGGGAATTTGCCCCGGGGGTGGGGGGGGGGGGGGGGGGGGGGCGTTAGCGCCCCCGGCCCGCCCGCGGGGCCAACTGGGGGGTGGGAACCCACGAGG